>JAURXS010000502.1 GCA_030654305.1 bacterium
TCCTATGCGGGACGATCACTTCACGGTCGTGAAGCTCTTGTCCGCGTAGACGCCTTCCATCGAGTAGCGGGGCTGGAACTGCTGCACCGGCGTCACCGTCACGTTGGTGCCGTCGATCGTCATGTTGAAGACGTGCCACCAACCGGTCAGGTCGGCGCCCTCCATGCTGACGTCCACGGCGTTCCAGGTGCGGATCGTGCCGCCCACTTCCAGGCGCACCTGGGCGCCGGAGTCATGGGTGCCCTGGGAGCTGTTCTGGGAGTAGTTGTGCACCCAGTACTGGTAGGTCCCCTGGTAGAGGTGCGCGCTGCTGATGATCTCGGGCCCGTAGGAGCTGGTGTCGTCGGTGTCCAGCGTGGTGTACGGGTTGTCGCTCAGGGTGCCCATGCTGTAGTAGGCGATGTTGTAGTAGTTGTAGTCCTCGCTCCAGGTCATCGGGATCAGCAGGTGCGAGTCCAGGTCGCCCGGGCTCGCGCCCCAGGTCAGGGTGATGGCGAACGCGGGCTCGAGCAGCATGAGCGACGAACCCATGACCACCGGGCACTCCTCGGCCACGGTCACGCGGACCACGGCGCTGGCGTAGGTGCCGCGCAGGGCCCAGACGTCGGTCAGCGCGTTCTTCATGGCGCGCACGCTGAAGTGGCCTTCGGCGTCGGTGAAGTCGTCGTCCATGATGGCGTAATCGTAGCCGCGGCTGAACACGCGGGCGCCAGCGACCGGCTCCTCGAGCGTGTTCAGGACCGTGCCCTCGATCGTGCAGACGTCGTCGATCGGCAGGTCCCAGTTCCAGGTCGTGAAGTGGGAGACGTCGGTCACGTAGCTGCCGTCGACGTAGTCAGCGGCGCCATCCTCGCGCCAGACGCCGGCCGTCTCGTCGAACCACCACATCGGGATCTGTTCGACGGCCGCCTTGGAGTCGTCGGCGCGGAGGCTCAGCTCGGCGGTCACGCCGTCGGCCAGGCGGACCTCGGCGGACTTGTCGGCGTTGAACATGTTGACGCCCATGTAGCCGAAGCTCACGAACTGCGTCGTGGTGCCGTCCTCGCGGATGCCCTCGAAGTCGCCGGGGAAGGCCTCGTAGAACTCTTCGTCGCCGGGCATGACGGTCGTGACCTCGAGGTTCACCTCGCCGGTGTAGGGGTCGCCGTCGGCGTCCACGAAGGCGCCCGCCCCGAAGGTGACCGTGCCGTCGCCGTCGGCGGTGCTGGCGACGCCGCCGGCCTCGCCGTCGATCACGAACTCCTCGGCGAAGGGCAGGAAGATGTCCGGCAGGTGCAGGTTCTCGCCGGAGACGACCTGGACCACCCGCTGGACCGAGAGGTAGCCGGACTGGGCGATGTTCACCACGCGCTGCCCCGTCGGCACGTTGGGCAACGAGAAGTAGCCCTGCTCGTTGGAGGTCGTGGTAAGGGTGCCGACCGTGATCGTGGCGTTGCTGATCGCGGACTTGGTGAAGCCGCCGTCGACGATGCCGGAGATCGAGCCGGTGGTCGCCGCAGGCGGGTCACCGCCGTCGTCGTCGTCGCCTCCGCAGCCCCAGAACACGAGCATGCCCGCCATGAGCAGTAGGACCAACCATGAATACTTCTTCATCTCCCACCTACCTGTTGTAAGGATCGGACTCGACGTCCCTGTCGTCGATCACTCGGAGCGCAGTCTACCAGATCCGCATTTCGCGTCACCCCGAAAATGAAGCCGTTTATTCAGGGGTAAATGCTCTTGTATCCGCGTTCTGCTGGTGCCTGTTCTCCCGTAGAGCGATTTTGTGCTGTGCAACGATCATGCCTGTACGATCTTGGGGTCCCGGAACCGCGCCGACACCCCGCGAGGAAGCCATGGCACTGCTGACCCTGAAGGACGTCTCCCTGGCCCACGGCGGTCCGCCCGTGCTGGACGGCGTGGACCTGCGTTTGGAGAAGGGCGAGCGCGTCTGCCTGCTCGGGCGCAACGGTGAGGGCAAGACCACCCTGCTGCGCGTGCTCGCCGGCGAGGCGCCCCCCGACGGCGGCGAGGTCATCCGCGCCGCCGGCCTGCGGGTGGGCCTGCTGCCGCAGGAGATCCCCGCCGACCTGCGCGGCCGCGCGGCCGACGTGGTGGCCGAAGGCTTGCCGCCGGACGTCGAACCCTGGGAGATCCCCCACCGGGTGTCCGGAGTCCTGGACCAGGTCGGCCTGGACGCGGACGCCGAGGTGTCCGAGATGTCGACCGGCCAGCGCCGCCGCGTCTTGCTGGCGCGCGCACTCGCCGGCGAACCCGACCTGTTGCTGCTGGACGAGCCGACCAACCACCTGGACATCCCGGCGATCCGCTGGCTCGAATCCTTCCTGCTGCGCTGGCGGGGCACGCTGCTGTTCGTGACGCACGACCGCGCCTTCCTGCGCGCGCTGGCGGGGCGCATCGTGGAGCTGGACCGCGGCCGCCTGCGCGACTGGCGCTGCGACTACGACACCTTCCTGCGCCGGCGCGACGAGGACCTGGCGGCCGAGCGCCGCCAGCGGGCCGAGTTCGACCGCGTCCTGGCCCAGGAGGAGGCCTGGGTCCGCCAGGGCGTCCGCGAGCGCCGGACGCGCAACGAGGGGCGCGTGCGCCGGTTGCTCGAGCTGCGCGAGGAGCGATCTTCCCGGCGCGAGCTGGGCGCCGCGGCCCAGATCGCGGTGCAGGACGCCGAGCGCAGCGGCAAGCTGGTGCTGCGGGCCGAAGGCGTCGACGCCGGCTACGACGGGCGCTCGGTGGTGCGCGGCCTGACCACCACGGTCCTGCGCGGGGACAAGGTCGGCGTGCTGGGGCCCAACGGCGCCGGCAAGACGACGCTGCTGCGGGTGCTGCTCGGGGAGCTCGAACCGCTCGCCGGCCGGGTGCGGCAGGGCGCCAACCTGAAGATCGCCTATTCCGACCAGCAGCGGGACACCCTGGACCCGGCGCTCTCGGTGCAGGAGAACATCGCCTCGGGCCGCGACCACGTCGTGATCGACGGGCAGCACGTGCACGTCATCACCTACCTGCAGCGCTTCCTGTTCCCGCCCGAGCAGGCCCGCGCCCCCATCACCCGCCTCAGCGGGGGCGAGCGCAACCGCCTGCTGCTGGCCAAGCTCTTCACCCAGCCGGCGAACGTGCTGGTCCTGGACGAGCCGACCAACGACCTCGACCTCGAGACGCTCGAGCTGCTCGAGTCGCTGCTCGTCGACTTCGAGGGCACGGTCCTCCTGGTCAGCCACGACCGCGAGTTCCTGGACAACGTGGCCACCTCGACCCTGGTGGTGGGCCACGACGGGAGCGTGCTGGAGTCGGTCGGGGGCTACAAGGACTGGGAGCGGGTCGAGGCGGCGGCCGCCGCCGGGCTCGCCGCGTCCCGGCCGGCCCCGCGGGAGGGACCGCCGGCGCCGCGGAGCAAGCCCCGCCCCGAGTCGCCCCGGCGGCTGACCTGGAAGGAGGCCCGCGAACTCGAGGCCCTGCCCCAGCGGATCGAGGATCTGGAACGGCGCCGCGACGAGCTGCACGCCGGTCTGGCCGACCCCGCCCTCTACCAGCGCGCCGGGGGCGAAGTGCCGGCCATGCGGGCGGAACTGGACACCATCGAGGCGGAGCTGGTCACGACCTACGCCCGCTGGGAGGAGCTGGAGTCCATCCGCGAAGCTCAGGGGTGATGATTGCTTTATATTCTGAAGTTAGATCGCGTGACGACATGATTTAATGCTTGACCGCTCCCAAATATTGCCGATACTTCCGATCATGAAGCTAATAACGCCTCGCCGGGCCGGAAGACGTCGCGATGCCGGAGTTTGACGCCACCTTGGCCTCCCCGGCCCGCCTGGCCGTCGTTGCCGCCCTGATCCAGGGGCAGCCCAAGAGCTTCATGGAATTGAGAAGCGAGACGGGACTGGCCGACGGGAACCTGCACGTGCAGACGCGCCACCTGGCCGAGGCCGGCTTCGTGGAGATCCGCAAGTCCCGGCAGGGGCGGCGCGCGATCACCACCTTCCGGCTCACCGAGGAAGGCCTGGCCCGCTTCCGGCGCTTCGTGAGGTTGCTGCAAGCGGTCCTGGACTCGGAATCCGGCGAGATCCGGGCCACCCCCGGCGGCGGGCCGGGCGCCCCCGAGCGGGTCTGGTAGGGAGGTTGACGGATGAAGATCGCCATCGGCGCCGACCACGGCGGGTTCGACCTCAAGACCAAGCTGGCCGCCCACCTGAAGTCCCAGGGGCACGAGGTGCTCGACCTCGGCACTTCATCCCATGAAGCTGTCGACTACCCCGTCTACGCCCTGGCTGTCGCCCAGGCCGTGGCCGAGGGGCGGGCCCAGCGCGGCGTCATGATCGACGGCGCCGGCATCGGCTCCTGCATGGTCGCCAACAAGGTCCCCGGTGTGCGGGCCGCCATGGCCTACGACCTTTCCAGCGCCCGCAACGGCCGCGAGCACAACGACGCCAACCTGCTGACTCTCGGCGCCGGCCTGATCGGCGCCGCCCTGGCCGTCCAGATCCTGGACGCCTTCCTGACGACCGACTGCAAGGAGCCCCGCCACCAACGGAGGGTGGCGATGATCGACGACGTCGAGAAGGGAAGCGCCCCGGCCGGCGGCCGCCCCGCCGCCGCCCCCGACGCGCTGTCCCCGGAGGACCTCGACCGCATCGTCGCCAGGCTGGAACGCCTGGTGGGCTCGACGACGGGGGCCGCGTGCGAAGGACCGTGCGTGGCCTCCGCCCCCGACCGCGCGCGGCGCCTGGTGGAGCTGGGCGCCACCCGCCTCGGCCACGGCCCCGGCTCGCCCGGCGAGATCCCGCGCGACCTGGCCCGCTACATCGACCACACGATCCTGAAGCCCGACGCCACGCGCGAGCAGGTGCTGGCCCTGTGCGCCGAGGCGCGCAAGTTCCTGTTCCGCTCCATCTGCGTGAACGCCTGCTGGACCAAGACCGTGAGCAACGCCCTGCGCGGCACGCCGGTGTTGACCTGCACGGTCGTCGGCTTCCCGCTGGGGGCGACGCTGCCCGAGATCAAGGCGGCCGAGGCGCGCCGCGCCATCCGCGACGGGGCCCGCGAGATCGACATGGTCATCAACATCGGCGCGCTCAAGGGCGGCGACGACGACCTGGTGCTGAACGACATCCGCGCCGTGGTCGAGGCCTGCCGCGACGGCGGCGCCGTCTGCAAGGTCATCATCGAGACCGCGCTGTTGACCGACGACGAGAAGCGCCGCGCCTGCGAGGCCGCGCGCCGCGCCCGCGCGCATTTCGTGAAGACCTCGACCGGCTTCGCCAAGGGCGGGGCCACGGCCGAGGACGTCGCCCTGATGGCCGCGGTGGTCCAGGGCGCCGGCATGGAAGTCAAGGCGTCGGGCGGCATCCGCAGCTACGCGGACGCGCGCCGGATGATCGAGGCGGGCGCCACGCGCATCGGCGCCAGCGCCAGCGTGGCCATCATGGAGGAAGCCGGCGTCGGCGCCGGCGGCAAGTCGTAGAGCCAGGGTAAGCAATCGAGCCCGGGCAAGGAGCTGACCATGGTCGACCTCAGGGCCTTCGTCGTCATCGACAGCCTGCAGCCGCAGTTCGCCGCCTTCCTGGCGACGGTGGCGCAGGGCTTCCTGCCCCGCACCGGCCAGGCGAGCCTCTTCGTCGAGATCGCGCCGGGCATGGAGATCAACCGCGTCACCGACATCGCGCTCAAGAGCACGCGCGTGACGCCCGGCATGCAGATCGTCGAGCGCCACTTCGGCATGCTCGAGGTGCACGCCGACAGCCAGGCCGACGTGCGCCAGGCCGGGGCCGCCATCCTGTCGGCCCTGGAGCTGACCGAGGAGCAGCGGCTGCGCCCCCGGGTGATCAGCGACCAGGTGGTGCGCCACCTCGACGACCACCAGTGCATGCTGATCAACCGCATGCGGCACGGCAACATGATCATGGCCGGCCAGACCCTCTTCATCCTCGAGTGCGAGCCGGCGGCCTACGCGGCGCTCGCGGCCAACGAGGCGGAGAAGGCGGCCGACATCAGCATCCTCGAGGTGCGGGCCTTCGGCAGTTTCGGCCGGGTCTACATCGGCGGGGAGGAGAAGGACGTGGAAGCGGCGCGGCCCGCGGCGGTCCAGGCCCTGGCGGCCCTGACCGGACGCGAGCACGCCTCGTAGGAGGCAGGACCCCAGCCCCCGAGGGAGGCTCGTGATGTCGGATGCTCTGGGTATGATCGAGTGCCGCAGCTTCGCGGCGATGGTCGAGGCGGCCGACGCGATGGTCAAGGCGGCCCGCGTCGAGCTGGTGAGCTACGAGAAGACCGGCGGCGGCTACACGACCGTCGTGGTGCGCGGCGACGTGGCCGCGGTCAAGGCGGCCTGCGACGCCGGCCAGACGGCCGCCGCCCGCGTGGGCGAGGTCGTGGCCGTGCACGTGATCGCGCGCCCGCACGCCAACGTGGACCTGATCATCCCCCTGGGCCGCCAGGTGGAGACGGGCAAGAAGTGACCCCGCGCTGCGGGCCCGGGAGGCGGCCATGAATCTCGCGAAGGTGATGGGCACCGTGGTGGCCAGCCAGAAGGACGAGAAGCTCGACGGCCTGCGCTTCCTGCTGCTGGCCACGGCCGGCCCCGACGGGCAGCTGTCCGGCGGCTCGGTGGTGGCGGTCGACGCGGTCGGGGCGGGACCCGGCGAGTACGTGCTGTACGCCTCGGGCTCCTCGGCGCGCCAGACGCGGGCCACCGACGGACGCCCCGTCGACGCCGTGGTGATGGCCATCGTCGACAGCTGGGAGGTCGAGGGTGAGGAGCGGTACCACAAGGGCCGCGACGGCTAGCACAGCGAGGGAGCGGCCATGAGCGGGTTGAGCGACCGGCAGGTCGACGAGATCGCCCAGCGGTTGGCGGCGCGGCTGCGCGGCGGCGGGGGGGCGACCACCGCGGCGGTGCACGAGCCGGCGGCGGCCCGAAAATCAGCAGCAGCCAACGAGTCGCTGGGCGACGGCGTGTTCCCCGACGTGGACCACGCCGTCGAGGCGGCCGCGACGGCCTTCCGCCGCCTCGGCGAGGCGTCACTGTCGCTGCGCGAGTCGCTGGTCGCGGCGATCCGCGCCGTCATGCTGCGCGAGGGCGAGGCGCTGGCCCGCCACGCCTGGGAGGAGACCGGGCTCGGCCGCTTCGAGGACAAGGTCATCAAGAACCGGCTGGTGACGCTCAAGACACCCGGGCCGGAGGCGCTGCAGCCCCGTACCTGGACCGGCGACCGCGGCCTCACGCTGACCGAGTGGGCGCCCTTCGGCGTCATCGGCGCCATCACCCCGACCACCA
>JAURXS010000503.1 GCA_030654305.1 bacterium
CGGCTCGGCCATCTTCTACAACCCCGCAGGCCTGGCCTTCCTGGACGGGATGGCCGTGGACCTCAACCTCATGCCGGTCGTCCCGTCGTCGGAGTTCACCGGCGCGATCCGCCCCGACGGCAGCCACGCCACCGGCAAGACGGTCGACCAGTCCTTCCCCATCCCGGGGGCCTACTGGTACCGCAACGTGGGCGACCTGACCTACGGCATCGGCCTGTCGGCGCCCTTCGGCCTGGGCGTCGAGTGGGCGGACCCCGAAGCGTGGGTCGGCCGGCGCGCGAGCTACGACGTCGACCTGGCGACCGTCTACGTCACCCCGGCGCTCAGCTGGAAGGTCGAGGAGACGGTCGGCCTCGCGTTCGGCCTGGACATCGGCTACGCCGACATCCAGCTCAACAAGCGCTCGGCGACCCTCTTCGGCGCCAACCCGGAAAACGACCCCAACGTCGACGTGCTGGACGCCCGCATCGAGGGCACCAGCCAAATCAACGTGACGCCCATGATGGGGCTGATGGTCAAGGCCACCCCCAAGGTCACCTTCGGCGTGATGTACCACCACCAGAAGAAGATGGAGATCCGCGACGGCAAGCTGACGCTGACCAACGTCGCGCCCGCCGCGCTCACCGCCACCGTCGACGCCCAGATCGCGGCGCTCGGCGGCGCGGAGCACGACGGCGTCGCCGACCTGAAGCTGCCCCACATGCTCGCCGTGGGCGTGGCCTACCAGGCCACCGAGAAGGTTCGCGTCGAGTTCGACGCCGTGCACTTCGGCTGGGGCTTCTTCGACGAGCTGGCCCTGGACTTCGACGGCACCGCGCTGGACCAGACGATCCGCGAGGACTACGAGGACGTCCTGCAGCTGCGCTTCGGCGCCCAGTACCAGGTCACGCCGAAGCTGCTGGCCATGGCCGGCTACGTGCGCGACGAGAGCCCGCAGCCGGTCGGCTCGATGAGCCCGCTGCTGCCGGACGCCAGCCGCAACGACTACTCGTTCGGCCTGCAGATGCGCGCCACCGAGCGGATCACGCTGACCGGCACCTACATGGGCGTGAACTTCGAGGAGCGCACGAACGTTGAAGACGGCGTGCAGCGGTCGTTCGAGACCGAATTCAACCCCGCCGGCAGCTACGATTCCTACGCCCACATCTTCGGCGTCGGCATCGGCTACCACTTCTAGGAAAGGAGGACCGCGATGAACAAGCACACCTCGATCCCGGCGGCCGCCGTCGTCCTGCTGGCCCTCCTGGCCGCGGGCTGCGGCGTCGACACCCCCGCGCCGGTGGAGCTGACCTACGAGCAGCCGACCGGCGAGGCGATCTTCTCCAACTACGTGGCCATCGG
>JAURXS010000504.1 GCA_030654305.1 bacterium
AGCAGAATCCGTTCTGCTTCACCGTGCCGCGGTAGTCGCCGAACAGCAGCACCACGGCCGCCTCGTTCGGGTTCACCACGAACAGGCCCGCCAGCAGGAAGATGCTCACGACCATGGCCGAGAGCGCCGTGATCAGCATCCAGATCACATGGCTGGTGATCGCGTTGACGAACAGCCAGATCGACCCGCCCAGCAAGAGCAGCAGGAAGGGCAGGAAGAACAGGCCCGAAGCGACCTTCAGCGTCTTCTCGGTGTGCATCGGTGGCATCCTCCGCGTTGGGACCCCAGAACGGGCCTCGGTTGAGTGATGTGAGAATGATATCATAAAGAGATCATACGCGCAAACGATATTCCAGGTTGCATCAGGCGCAGGGGAGTGCCCGGGCAAGTGATGCCCCCTGTCCTGCGACGGTTATACGCCGTTCAGGATAGGACAGACCCACCGTGACGGGGGTGTCTGGAGGGCTCCTGCGCCAGGAGGGCGCAGGGGCCCGTAAGTCAAGCGCTCCAGGCACACGATGTGCCTGGAGCGCGTCCCCCGTCACAGAGGGTCTGTCCTATCCTGAACGCCGCATACCGGAGTCAGGCAGGGAGCGTTATTTGCCGGGCGCCGATTCCTTTTCGGTCCAGACCGCGATCGTCTGCAGGATCGTCCGTGTCGCCAGCTCCATGTCCTTGACGCAGACCCACTCCGTGTAGCTGTGGAAGCTCTGCTCGCCCGTGAACAGGTTCGGGGTGGGCAGCCCGCGCGCCGACAGGTTCGAGCCGTCGGTGCCGCCGCGGATCGAGCCCAGCTTCGCCGTCATGCCGCAGCGGCCGATCGCCTCCATCGCGTAGTCCACGGCGCGGGGCTCCTTGGCCAGGTCATATTTCATGTTGCGGTAGTATTCCTTGATCTGGACGTCGGCGCGGCTGCCGGGCCACTTGGCGCTGGCGGCGTCGGCGTGCTTGCGGATCAGGTCGGCCTTGGGCTTCAGCCCGGACTGGTCGAAATCGCGGATCAGCAGGTTGACGACGACCTTGCTGGTGTTGCCTTCCATGCTGATGGGGTGGACGTAGCCCTGCTTGTCCTCGGTGGTCTCGGGCGCCAGGTCCCGCGGCAGCGAGTCCAGGAACGCGCCGGCCACCTTGAGCGCCGGCACCATGCGGTCCTTGGCGTAGCCGGGGTGGATGTCGCGCCCGGTGAAGGTGACCACGGCGGCGTCGGCGCAGAACGTCTCGTTCTCGATCTCGCCGCGCTTGCCGCCGTCCATCGTGTAGGCCACGGTGGCGCCGAACTTCGCGACGTCGAAGTGCAGGACGCCCTTGCCGATCTCCTCGTCGGGCGTGAAGGCGACCTTCACGGCGCCGTGCCGGAAGCCGGGGTTCTCCACGAGGCGCGTCAGGGCTTCCATGATCTCGGCGATGCCGGCCTTGTCGTCTGCGCCCAGCAGCGTCGTGCCGTCGCCGGTGATGATCGTCTCGCCGACGCACTCCGCGAGGTAGGGGTTCTCCCGGGCCGGGATCACGATGCCGTTCTTCGGCAAGGCGATGTCGCCGCCGGGGTAGTTCTCGTGGAAGACGGGCTGGACGTCCTTGCCCGAGACCTCGGGGTAGGTGTCCATGTGGCTGATGAAGGCGATCGCCGGCACCTTGGCGGCCGCGGCGTCGCTCGCCGGCAACGAGGCGGTGACGTAGCCGTGCTCGTCCTTGGCGGCGTCCTGCAGGCCGAGCGCCTTCAGCTCCTCCACCAGGCGGGCGGCGAGCACCAGCTGGCCCGGCGAGGAGGGGTAGGTGTCCGAGCCTTCCTTGGCCTGCGTGTCCATCCTGGCGTAAGCGACGAAACGCTCGACGAGCGTCGGAAACTTCGAACCTGGCTTGCGTTCCAACATGCAGGGATCTCCTTGATGGGCGTCGTCCGGGTGGCGGGGGGGGAACCGGGATCTTGCCAGCGAATAAAGTAGGCCCCCCGCGGGGGGGGGGCAAGTACCTTCAGAGAGCCACGATATTGTGGATATCCGCCTGATCGCCTCCGAAGGCGACGCCGATCTCCCTCAACAGCGGGAACGGCGGGTCGCCGCCGGCGAAGATGAAGACGAAATCGTTGGGCAGGATGGCGGGGCCGGTCGCCGTGGCCAGGGAGACGGTGTCGGCCTGGATCGCGGTCAGCTGCGTGTCGCCCGCGAAGCGCACGGCGCCGGAGGCGATCAGGGCGTCGATCTTGTCCGCGTTGCGCTTCTTGATGCGCAGCAGGCGGGGCTTGCGGTAGGAGAGCGTCACCTCAATGTCGCGCTGGCTGGCCATGGCGACGGCCGCCTCGACCGCGCTGTCCCCGCCGCCGACGACCAGGACCCGGTTCCCCTTGTACAGCGAGGCGTCGATGAGGCGGTAGGCCACCTTGGCGGTGTCCTCGCCGGGGACGCCCAGCTTGCGGGGCGTCCCGCGCCGGCCCAGGGCGAGCACCACGTGCCGGGCGCGGTGTTCGCCGGCCGTCGTGTGGACGACGAGGTCGCCGGGGGTGCCCGTGACGTTCAGCAGGCGCTCGTCGGTGTGGATCTTCAGGTCGTGCTCGGCGTGCAGGCGCAGCCAGATGTCGAGCAGGTCCTCCTTGCTGTACTCCTTCTGGTCCAGCGTGCCGAACAGGGGGATCTCGATCGGCTGGACCAGCACCAGCTTGCGGCGGGGGTACTGCAGGATGGTGCCGCCCGGTGCCTGCTGGTCCAGCACCAGGCAGCGCAGGCCCAGCTTGCGCGCGGTCAGCGCCGCGCTCAGGCCGCCGGGCCCCGCCCCGACGACGATGGCGTCCCAGCGCGGGTCCCCGGCGGGGAAGGGGCCGCGGGCGGCGATCGACTCCATCGCGCGACGCCCCTGGTCCACGGCGTTGCTGACCAGCGCGAAGCCGCCCAGTTCGCCGGCGACGAAGATCCCCGGCCGGCTGGTCTCGAGTTCGGGGCTCAGCACCGGGATGTCGTCGCGGGTCGTGATGTCGCCCAAGCCCACCTTGAGGGCGCCGACGGGGCAGGCCTCGGCGCAGCGGCCGTGGCCGATGCAGCGGGCGCCGTTGGTGATCACCGCCTTGCCGCCGACGATGCCCAGCACGTCGCCTTCCGGGCAGGCCGCGATGCAGGAGCCGCAGCCGATGCAGGCGTTGGCGTCGATCAGCGGGTACTGGCCGACGGGCCGGTTCATGCCGAGCGCCACGGTCTCTTCCCGGCGGGCGGCATCCTGGCGCCTGGCGGCGCGGAAGCGCAGGAAGTAGGGCACGAACAGCCCGGCACCCAGCAGCAGGGCGCAACCCCAGATCAGCAGTGATTCCATGGTCCCCCCGCGAATCCTCAGAACCGCAGCGTGAGATCGGCCCGCAGGCGGTCGCCCCGGATGTCGTCGCCGCCGTCGCGCTCGTATTCCAGACCCGCCAGCCACGACCGGCCCAGGACCCGGCGCGCGCCGACCCTGGTCCAGTGGGAGTGGCGGCCGCCGATGCCGACAATGTCGTAGTTGTAGAGCCCGGCCGCGACCTGCAGGTCCAGGCCGTCGCGCAGGGGCTGGTCCAGCCGCAGCGACGGCGTCAGGCCGGAGACCCGCGGGCCGTCGAAGCCGCGCAGGTCCAGCGAGAGGTGGCTGCCGGGACCCGACAGGCCGGCGCGACCGACGGTGGAGCCCCAGCTCCAGGTGTCGCCGTCGCGGCCGGCGCCGCCGCGCACGCCGCCGTCGGCGGCCAGCGACCAGCCGCCGCCGTCCGACCAGCGCGTCCGCATGCGCAGGCCCGACCGCTCGGCGTCGCGGAAGAGGCTGTCGGGCAGGGAGCGGGTCGCCCAGGTGCGGTAGAGCTCCCGGCGGTCGTGGCTGAGCGAGGCGCTCCAGCGCGGCGTGAGCCGAGCGGACACGGTGGTGACCGTGTTGCTCAGGGCGAAGCGCCGGCCCGTCGCCGCGTAGCGCCAGTCCCGGTTGACTTCGAGTTCGGCGCTGTGGTGCAGGCGGAGGGGGCCGTCGCGCCCGAGATCGCCGTCCAGCAGGAGGTACTCGCGGCTGGGCTCGCCGCCGTTGTACTCGCCGACCGCCGCCAGCACGAGGTCCCAGGCGCGGTCGACGCCGTCCGCGTCGGACCAGGCCAGGAAGCCGCCAACCTTGCGCTCGTCGCCGCTCGGCTCGCTCGTGCGCGGGTCGGGCGTGAATCCCGCGAAGGTGCCCAGCCGCAACCCGTCGGCCAGGCGGCCGCTGGCCAGGAGCCCGTCGATCTGGCCGAAACCGCTGACGGCCCGGCTGGTGATCCGGCCCAGGCTGTAGTGCCAGCGATCGTCCGGGCGCTCGCGCGAGAGGGTGACGAGGTAGACGCGGTTGCGCCACTCGTTCTCGGCCGGGGAGGAGAAGCCGGCGGCGCGGCGGTTCTGGCGCAGGGTGCCGCGCACCTGCAGCTCGTGGCCGCCCGCGAAGGGTTCGCGGGAGCGCAGGTCGAAGCGCAGCGACGGCTGGGTCAGGTCGAGGTCCGCCTCGCTGCGGTCGTTGCTGTGGAGCCACTGCAGGGTGAGCCGGCCCCGCAGGAAGAAGGGGCGGTCCCGCTCGGCGGGCTTCGCGCGGGCGGGGCCGGTCGCCGTCGCGGGCGCCGGGGCGGTCGCCGGGACGGCGACGCTGTCGGCGGATGCGGGGGCGGGGCCCTGCTGGATCACGACCGCCGCATCGCCCGGATGGACGTCCGCGGCGTCGCCCGTGATCCGGCACGAGGCCGAATGTTCGGCCAGGTGCTCGAGCGTGACCTCGGTGACCGGCGCGTCGCGGCGCAGGATCCGCAGCACGTCGCCGGTGCGCAGGCCGTCGGCGCGGCCGGCGTCCAGGTAGACCTGCTCGGCGGACACGTAGCTGACCTTGGCGCGCGGCGGGTCCGGGTTGCCCGGCAAGCCCTCGGCGCGCGCGGCCGCGGCGGCCAGCAGGCAGATCATGACGCCGGACAGGATCCCGCTGCGGTACGTGATGCTCATTCGCTACCTCGCGGGTGGCACTGGAAGCAGGCGGCGCTCTGGTAGACGTACCCGCTCTCGCCCTGGTGCTGCTGGTCCGTCTCCGTGCGGTTGTGCTCGTGGCAGAAGATGCACTCGAACACGGCGTAGTTCGTGGGCGTCACGTGGCAGTCGACGCAGGCGTTCCACTCGTTGTCGTGACGGCCCGAGTAGATCGGGAACAGCGTGTCGTGGTTCCAGTT
>JAURXS010000505.1 GCA_030654305.1 bacterium
CCGCTGACGATCATCTCCACGTTGCCATCTGCCGGAGTGGGTGCCTTGCTGGCCTTGCTGCTGTGCCGCACCGAGCTGTCGTTGATTGCACTGATCGGCATCATCTTGCTGATCGGCATCGTCAAGAAAAACGCCATTCTGATGATCGACTTTGCTCTGGATGCCGAACGGCGCCTGGGCATGAGTCCGCGCGAGGCGATTCTGGAGGCCTGTGTGAAACGCTTCCGGCCGATCATGATGACCACGCTGGCGGCGCTGGTCGGCACGCTGCCGATCGCGCTGGGGATGGGGGCGGGCGCGGAGGCGCGCCGGCCGCTGGGCCTGTGCGTCGTGGGCGGGCTGCTCTTCTCGCAGCTGATCACGCTGTACGTGACGCCGGTGTTCTTCACCTACCTCGACCGCTTCCAGGAGCGGCTGGGCCGCGGGAGGGCGGGGATCAGTGCAGGCGGCGCAGCAGCACCAGGGTGATGTCGTCGCTGGTGGGCGCCTCGCCCACGAAGGCCTTCACGTCGGCCAGCACGGCGTCGCGCACGTCGGCCGCCGGGCGACCGCGCAAGGAGGCCAGCAGGGCGCGCAGGCGCTCGTCGCCGAAGTCCTCGTCGTCGGCGTTCCAGGCCTCGGGGATGCCGTCGGTGTACAGGGCCAGCAAGTCGCCGGCTGCGAGCGACGCCGTGCCGGCCTTCCAGACACCATCGTCCATCAGCGCCACCGGCAGGCCGGTGCCGGCCAGCGCGTCGGTCGCGCCGTCGCCGCGCACCACGTAGGGCGGGTTGTGCCCGGCGTTGACGTAGGCCAGCTCGCCGGTGGCGGGATCCAGCAGCCCCACGAACAGCGTGGCGTAGCGGATCGGCTCGGTGGCGGCGAAGAGGACCGCGTTGAGCCGGTGGACGAGGTCCGAGGGGTCGGCGATCGAGCCGGCCAGGCCCCGCAGCAGCGGCAGCAGCGAGGAGACCAGCAGCGCCGCGCCCAGCCCCTTGCCCGCCACGTCCCCGATCACGACCGCCAGGCGCCCGTCGGGCAGCGGGAAGACGTCGTAGAGGTCGCCGCCGACCTCGGTGCAGGACTCCAGGTGGGTCAGCAGCTCCCAGCCCGCCACCGCCGGCGACTCGGCGGGCAGCAGCGTGGCCATGATGCGCCGCGCCGCGCCCAGCTCGGTGTCGAGGCGCTGCTTCTCGGCCTCCATGGTGTGGTAGCGGGCGTGGGTCAGGGCGACCGCGATGCAGTTGGCCAGCAGGGTGAAGGCCTTCAGCTCGTCGGTGGTGTAGCGGTCGGCGGAGTCGGCGGAGTCGGCGTAGAGCAGGCCGATGACGCTCTGGTTGTCGAACAGCGGCGCCGCCATGGCCGTGTGCAGGCCCTGCGAGACGATGCTCATCTGCGCCTGCAGCGCCGCGTCCCGCTGCGCGTCCTCGATCAGGAACGACACCCGCTCGCCGAGCACGCGCTCGATCACCGTCCGGCTGAGCATGATGTTGTCGGCCTCGCCGCCGCCGCGCACCCGCGAGGCGCGCACCTGCGGTTCGCCGTTGTTTTCGTCCAGCAGCACGATCAGCGCCCGCTCGGGCGCCATGGCCGCGTCGACGAGGTCCAGGATGGGCTCGAACAGGTCCTCCGGCGCGCCCGGGGAGACCAGCAGGCTGCCCGCCTCGGCCAGCACGGTGAACAGTTCGGCCCGCTTGCCGCCACCGCGCGGCGCGAGGCGCTCGCCGCGGTCGCGCCCGGCGACCTCGTGCCAGGTGATCGCCACGCCCGTCGACGGCCGGTCGCCGACGAAGGTCATCAGCGCCCGGGTGTCCGGCTTGCCGCCCACGGTGAGCGTCGCGCGGCCCAGCGTCAGCTTGTCGCCGAACTCCAGGTCGCGCCAGCCGTCGATCGGCTTGCCGTTGAGCTGTGTGCCGTTGTGGCTGCCCAGGTCGCGCAGTCGCGCCCGACCGTCGCGGAACTCGATCTCGGCGTGACGTCTCGAGATCGAGGATTCGGACAGCAGGATGTCGCAGTCCGCGGCGCGGCCCGCGACGTGGACGCCTTCGCCCAGCTCGAAGCGGACGTCGAGGTCGCCGACACGGCCGCCCAGGATGAGGGTTCGCTTTTCCATGCCGACCAGGATAAGGCGGTTGCCCGGATCGCGCCTCCCGGATTCAGCCCTGGCGGACGAAGTGCGGCATCTCGGCCGGGATCACCAGGGACAGCTCGACGAAGCCGGCGTAGGCGCCGTTCCGGTACCAGGGCGACTGGTAGATCAGCTTGCGCACGCCGCGCTTCTCGATGGTGTAGGCGTTGCGGGTGCGGTCCCGCAGCATGTTCGCGACCTGCGTGCGCGAGGGCTCGGGGTGGCAGTCCAGGAGGTTCAGGCCGACCAGAGCGGCGCCGCCCTGGTCGGCGAAGGTCTCGATCGCGCGGGCGTTCATCTCCAGGATGACCCCCGCCGTGTCGCACACGGTGATCGCGGCGGGGAACTCGTGGATCCAGGCGTGGGGCTGCAACGGGGCCTCCTCAGCGGACCAGCATGATCTTGCGCGTCTGGGCGACGCCCGCCGCTTCGAAGCGGGCGAAGTAGACGCCGGATGCGGCGGGCCGACCGCGGGCGTCGCGGCCCGTCCAGACCAGCGCGTGGCGGCCGGCGGGTTTCTCGCCGTCGAGCAGGCGGGCCACCTCGCGGCCGCTCAGGTCGTGGACCGTGACGCGGACGCGGCCGGGAACGGCCAGATCATAGCGCACCGTCACGCTGGGGTTGAAGGGATTCGGGTAGACCTCGCCGAGCGCGCTGCGCGCGGGCAGGCCGGTCGCCGGCGGGCCGTCCACGGCGGTGGGGGGGCCGGCCAGCGTGAAATCGACGAAGGCGTGCGGCTCGAAGAGGCTGGACCAGGCGGCGGAGAACTCCCAGACGTCGGAGCCCACCACCGGCGCCACGGTGAGGTTCAGGCCGAGCACGCGGCCCTGCTCGAGCGTGAGGCCCTGCACCACCGGCGTGCCGGCGCCGGCCGGGTACCAGGTGAAGCCCGCGCCGGGCGGCAGCACCGCCGGGATCATGACCTCGGTGCGGTAGACGCCGCCGGTGTAGGTGGAGGCGATCTGCGCGCCGGCGACGGCCCCGCGGTCGTAGACCGACACGCCGGCCAGGCCGTGGGCGAAGGTGATGTCGTTGCCGTCGCCCCAGACGTCGCCGATGTGGTTCGCCTTGTTGTCGGGGTTGTCGGTGTCGGTCGCGCCGCCGACGTGGCGCACGGGCGACTCCCAGCGGCCGTCCTCGCCGCTGCCGTCGACCGAGACGTGGAAGCGCAGCCGCGCCGACGACGCGAAGGCGAGGTAGAGGCCGTCGGCCCGCCAGCCCGCGTAGGTCTCGAGCGTGAACGGGTCGGGGGCGCTCGTGTAGTAGTAGCCCGTGGCGAACGCCGGCCAGGACGGCTCCAGGACGCCGTCGATCACCGGCGCCGCGGCTAGCTGCGGCAGGGTCGGCGCGACGTCGTAGAGCGGCTGGGGGTCGGCGCCGTCCAGCAGGCCGTCCCCGTCGGTGTCCGGGACGGTCGGCGCGGTGCCGCGGTAGTCGTAGCGGGCGTACTCGGCGAGGTCGCCGAGGCCGTCGAAGTCCGTGTCGGGCTGCGCGGGGCTGGAGCCGAAGCCGGCCTCGTCCCGTGGGACGCGGTCGTCGGCGTCGGGCAGGCCGTCGACGTCGGCGTCCGCGCACTCCAGGACGCCGTCGTAGGGGGCGGGGAAGGTCAGCCAGGAGTCCCCGTAGAGGCGGTTCGTGACGGCGATGCCGTTGTAGTGGAGGCCCCAGTCCAGGTGCCGGCCGTCGCCGCCGAAGAGGCCGGGGTAGTCCCACGGGAAGTGGCAGAACACGACGTCCGGCGTGGCGTCGCCGGTGATGTCGTCCATGCGCTCCAGCACGTGGTGCATCTCGTGGATGAAGGTCCAGGCGACGCTGTAGTCGACCGTGGCCAGGTTCTCGGGGTAGGGCACGCGGCAGACCGTGCCCAGCGCGGCGAGCGTGCTGTCGAACACGTGATAAGGACCGAAGCAGCCGGCCAGGTCCAGTCCCATCAGGTAGGCGACGTCGTATTGACCGTCCGCGACGCCGCGGGCGCGCAGGTCGGCCTCGACCTCGGGGCCCCACTCGGCGGCGGGCAGCGCGGCGTCGATGTAGAGGAAGGTCGGGTCGAAGTTCAGGTTGCCCTCGGTGGTGCGCCAGTAGAACTCGATCGCCTTGCGGACCCCCTGGGTCATGCGGCCGATGTCGTTGGCGGCGTAGCCCTCGGTGTAGAACGCGACGAGCAGCTCCAGGTTCTTGTGCCGCGAGACGCCGGCCGCCGTCGCCTGCAGGGTCGCCGGGCAGGCGGACGAGAGGGCGGTGATGCGCGAGCCGTAGACGTCGAGGCCGACGACGCGGTACTCGTAGGCTTGACCGGGCGTCAGCCCGCAGTCGGTGAACGAGGTGCGGGCGAGCACGCGCTCGACCGCGGCGAAGGAGCCGCCGGCCGGACGGCGCTCGATCTCGTAGCCGGCCACGGCGTCGCCGACGACCGGGTCCCAGTCCACGCGCGCGGTGGTGTGGAAGCCCACGGCGCGCGGGTTCGCGGGCGCGGCCAGCGCGGCCTGGACCGTGATCGCCACGGCGTCCACCGCGCCGTGCCAGACGGCGACGGCGTTGGTGCTGCCGGCGCTGCGGCCGAGGATGCGGCCCTGGACGTCGACCTTGGCGACCATCGTATCGACCACGGTCCAGCTGCAGGCCGCCGGCGGCACGTCCAGCACGGGGCCGCTCGTCGCGACGGCGGTGATCGTGGGCGTGACCGTCCAGCCCACGGAGATCTGCAGCGGGTCGGGCGCGATCGCGAGCGAGGCGAAGGTCAGGCCGCGGGCGTAGCTCTCGAGGATCTCGTCGGCAGTGCGCACGGTGCTGCTGATCCGCACCTCGTCGAGCCGGCCGGCCAGGGGTCCGGACGCGCCCTCGCCGCCGATCTGGAAGGTGGTGGCGGCGATGGACGGCAAGGTGAAGCCCACCGCCTCCTGGGCGCGCAGCTCGCCATCGACGTAGACCTGGACCTGCGTCGCGTTCCAGGTGAAGGCGCAGTGGTGCCACTCGCCGGCCAGCCACTCGGAGGCGATCGAGAGGCCGGCGCCACGCTCCGAGGTGCCGTCGGGGCCCCAGCGGTTGACGATGATGCGCAGGTAATCGCCGCCGTCCTTGCAGATCAGGAGACCGCCCCAGGTGCCCCAGGCGAGCACGATATGGTCCTGGCCGTCGTCGCCGTTCCAGTCGGGACGCACCCAGAACTCCAGCGTGCCCTGCGCGGCGGCGAGGTTGCCCGTCGCGTTGTAGGAGAGGCGGCTGCCGGGCGGCAGGTTCGCGCCCTGCCCGAAGACGCCCGCCGCGTAGGAGGTGCCGGTCGCCTGGGTGGGCGTCTCGCCGGCGGCGCCGGTGAACGAGCTGTTGAGGTGCAGCAGCAGCGAGGTGGCGGCGTCGGGGGCGTGTTCCTGGGCGCGGGCGGCGACGGAGAACAGGACGAGCGACAGCGCGATGGAGATGGCGGCAGTGACGCGTGCGCGTCCCTTCGGGAAACGGTGCATCGGTGGGTCCCCCCTGGTCACGGATCGATGAGCAGTGTCGATGGCGGATGTGATCTCCCCGGCGCCGGCGGGGACGCTGGCGTGGGCGTCCACCGGTGCGGTCGGGGGGCTGGGAAGCGGCGGGGGAGCAATCGAATTCCCAGGTTCATCAAGATTAGCGGGTCCTGGTGCGGAATACAAGGGAGCGGGGGGCTCAAGACGGCCTTGGAAGGGCCGATATCTTGACAGGTTGGGGCGAATCGGCTATCGTACCGATTCCGCTGGAGCGCCCGGTTCTGGATTTGGCGCACGGCGCAAGGGTTTAGGTTCCTCGGTAGCTCAATGGTAGAGCATGCGGCTGTTAACCGCAGGGTTGTAGGTTCGAGCCCTACCCGGGGAGCCAATCCTTTTCTGTCGGAATTTGATACGCCATCTGGTTAGCGGCGTGGCCCGGGAGCGAGAGCTTCCGGGCTTTTCGTTTATCCCCAAGTTTGGCAATGGATTGCGCGATTTCGACGGGTGGGGTCGGATTCTCTGGTTTGGGGGGAGAGTTTGGGGGTCGGTGGGAACCGTTAGGGGTCACGACCGGAGCCCGAATGGTGGTAGAAAAACTCTCGGAATCTCTGATTCACAACCCTCTCTGATTAAGCGCTGGTCAATTCTTTGGACTCCAGACGGAACACTGGGCGCGAGAGATATTCTTCCGAGTCTAGGGAGAAGCTGGGACCGCATGGTG
>JAURXS010000506.1 GCA_030654305.1 bacterium
CGCGCCCCCGATGTCCCAGTCCCGCAACCGCACCCGCGCCGTGACCCGGCTCGGCAGCAGCGGCAGCTTGCGCAGCACGATCTCGGCCTCGAACTCGTCGCTGACCCAGAAGTCGCCCTCCTGGCGCTGCTTCCAGGTGAAGCGCGGCACGTCGGCCACGAACAGGGGCGCCGGCGAGGGGCCGGCCAGGCGGCCCTCCATGCGGCGGATCACCAGGTCGCCGTAGTCGATCCAGACGGTGCCCGCGATGCCGGGGCTGAAGCTGTTGCGGGGCTCGAACCCGATGGCGAACACGAGGCGGTCGCCGATCAGGCGGCGCTCGAGGATCTCGTAGCTGTAGCGGTCGCCGGAGGTCAGCAGGAACGGCATGTCCATCGCGAGGTCGCCGGCCTCCTCGCTCCACTCGCGCCCGATGTCGGTGTCGAGCTCGTCCTTCTCCAGCTTCCCGTCCCGGTACTCGCGCTCGGCGCGCCGCAGCCGGGCGGAGCGCCGCTCGCCGTCGCGGTCGACGGACAGGCGCGAGGCCTCGCTGATCACGGTGCGGTGGCCGAGGGTGTCGGCGCGGTCGTCGTGGAAGATCTCGGTGCGGCTGATCGCGGTGACGGCGTAGGCGCCCAGGCGCCGCTCGTCCCGGCGCATGCGCTCGCCGATGAGGCGCACCAGCTCGCTGACCTTCAGCCGCGGCGCGGTCACCGTGACGGTGTCGGCGACGGCGTCGGCGGTGTCGAGCCAGGGGTCGTCGGAGGCGAAGGCGGTGGAATCCGCCGGTACGGCCGCGGGCCGGGAGTCCGCGGGTGCAGCCCACGACGAGCCGGGGTGCGAAGCCGACAGGGTCGCGACGATGACGACCGCTTGGATCGCTCGACCTGCAGTGATCACGCCCGCCGCCTTGGTCGCCTGGTGCTGCTCACGCGTTCCTGGCCCGCAACATCGATTCTACCTCGCCATCGGGCAGATGCAACCGCGTCAGCGAGTTATCCACACACTTGCGTTGGTCGGCGGGAACGAGGAAGCGGGCCGGCCCCTGCATCGACCAGGGAGGCGTCGTCCGGGCGGTCGCGGATCCCTCGTCCGATACGCGGGATGTGCGTCGCCTGATCCCGACCGCGGGCCGCGGCAGCCCTCGTCATCCGCGCGGCCGGCCCTGCCCTGTCCAGGGCAAGGGCGGGGCCGCGGCGACCGGTCGGCCCCCCGTCGCCCGCCATCGGGCCCTGGCCCGCCACAGGGAGGCGATTCGCACCGGAGACCGCCGAATGGGATGGCCGCCGGGAGTGTCGCCCCGGCGCGACCCGCCGCCGGATCCGTCAACGCAGGGCGGCGGCCAACGCGGTCAGGGCGGCCAGGATCAGAATCCTACGAGCGGTCATGTCGTTCTCCCCCTTACTATGTGGGGCCGGGCCGAGATGCCGCCCGGCGTGGCGTGGCGTGTCGCAAAGCCGGGAGGGACCCTGCCAGTGGACAAGAAGCGATTCCAGGCCGACGTCGTGCTGCTGGTCTGCACCCGCAAGGACGGCGTCTGCGGCAAGAAGGGCGCCCGCCTGCGCG
>JAURXS010000507.1 GCA_030654305.1 bacterium
GGCCGCGGCGGCGAGCCTGGCCACCGCCGGCGGCATGACGATCGCAGCGACGACGGAATCCGTCGCCGTTCCCGCTGTCGAGGGAGGACCCGTGCGCGTGCTGGTCATCCACCATTCGTGCGGTGGTCAGCTTCTGGCCGAACCGGGCGCACAGGACGGCGGCGGCAAGGACTCCGCCGCCCGCTGCATCTACCGGAGCCACCCCAACGGGGGCGGCCTGCGGGCGCTGCTGCAGGCCGCCGGCTACGAGGTCCACGAGGCGACGTACGGCTCGCTGGTGGGCGAGGACACCGACATCGGCCACTGGCGCCGGAAGTTCGCCGAGCAGATGGACCGCATCCTGACCTGCGACGAGCAGGACCGCTCCTACGCGGACGGCCGTACCAACGAGATCGTGGTCTTCAAGTCCTGCTACTCGAGCACCGATTTCACAGGTCCCGGCGTGGAACCCGGCGACCCGGACGCCACGGAGCAGACCCTGGCCAACGCCAAGGCCGCCTACCGCGCCCTGCTGCCGCTGTTCCGCTCCCGGCCCGACGTGCTGTTCGTCGCCGTCACGGCGCCGCCGCGCGCCGAGCCCCGCCCGCAGGGGCTGAAGGACCGCCTGGGCGCCGCCTTCCGCCGGGGACCCGTCTCCGCCGACCACGCGCACGCGTTGCACGCCTGGATGGCGGACCGCGAGGGCGGCTGGCTGCGTGACTACGACCTCCCCAACGTGGCCGTGTTCGACTACCATGCCATCCTGACCGACGGCCGGAGCGCCAAGTGGTCGGCGTACGCCAGCGGCGGCGGCCAGGACAGCCATCCCAACCGCGAGGGCAACGCCCGCGCGGCGGCGGCCTTCGTCCCCTTCCTGGACGCGGCCGCGGCCGCCCAGCGCGCCGGCGGGCGCTGAACCGTTCCGAGGAGCGCAGACGAGCATGACCCAGGGCGCCGCCAGCGAGATCCCGCGCCTCCCGCGCCCCTGGGAGGCGCCGCCGTTCGTGACCGCGACGTTCCTGCTGTTCATCACCGCCCGCTACATGCAGTGGGGCGCGCGCCGCGACTTCCTGGCCGCGATGCGCGTGGAGTTCCTGCTGGGGCTCGTGCTGACGGTTATGTGCATCGGGGTGATGAGTTCCCGGCCCGTCCAGCTGGCTGGCCTGCGCCCGGCCCGCAACGTGCTGATCGGGATCGGCCTGCTGTTCTTCGTCATGCTGACCCAGATCCCCTTCGCCGCGGCCAAGGACCTGGCCTGGACGATCTTCTTCGACCGCGTCATCAAGTTCGCGATGATGACCTTCTTCATGGTCGCGCTCATCCGCTCGCCGCGGGCGATGCGCTGGTTCATGGCGGCCTTCCTGGTCTCGTGCTTCTACATCACGCAGGAGTCGACGCGGGGGCAGATCTCCGGCGGGCTGGTCTGGGAGAACCAGGGCATCATGCGCCTGCACGG
>JAURXS010000508.1 GCA_030654305.1 bacterium
TTGACGGCGGGGCCGGCATGCTCTAGAAATGTGCCGGATCGGAAACGTCCGTACCCAACCCATTTCTCTAGAGGGAGAGACACGATGAAGAAGATCCTGTTTCTAACCACGGCCCTGGTCCTCGTCGCGGGCGTCGCGGCGGCCGGTCCCATGGCCTTCGGCCCGCGCGCCGGCTACGTGGACGCGGTCGACGGCGGATTCTTCGTGGGCGGTCACGTGAAGGGTCTGAACATCACGCCCGAGATCGCGCTGGTCCCCAACGTCGAGATCGCCTTCTTCGACGGCCTCAAGCTGTTCTCGTTCGCCGCCGACGCCAACTACAGCTTCGTCGAAGCCGACCTGAGCGGCTTCACGCCCTACGTCGGCGGCGAGATCGGCATGCACATGTTCAAGTTCGACGATGTCCCGGCCGGCATCGACGACTCATACACCAAGATGGGCATCAGCGTCCTGGGCGGCCTGGAGAAGAGCCTGGACGAGACCAAGTCGTTGATGTTCGAGCTGAAGATCGGCCTGTCGGACTACGCGCCGGACATGAAGTTCACCGTCGGTCTGACGTTCTTCTAGACCGCGGCGTGGACCGCGCGTCCCTTCCATGGCGGCGGCCGGAGTCCCTCGGGGCCCTGGCCGCCGCTTGGCATCTGCGTCTGTCCGGTCGACGGGCGACCCGCGCCGGCGGCGGCCCCGGCTGGCTGCGCCTGACCCTCGAGGCGCGGGAGGACGCCGCCGCTCCCACGCACCTCTTCCTGCTGGCGCGCGCCGGCGCCGTGATGGCCTGGGACGACGAGGCTCCCCTGCCGCGCGCCTGGGCCGACGCCCTGGGCTGGGTGCCGCAGAAGCGCCTGGCCGCCTCGCATCTCCTCGGCTGCAGGCTGGAAGCTGTTTCCGCGCCGGCGGACGACGCCATCCTCTTCTTCGTCTTCGCCGACCCGGACGGGCGGCGGTTCGTGCTCGCGCACCAGTTCTTCGGCCAGCGCGGCAACCTGGTGCTCGCCGACGGCGACGGCCGCCGGCTGTGGTCGGCCCACGCCTCGCCCCACCCCGCGACGCTCGCGACGCCGCCGACGCCCGCGCCGCCGGTGGAGCCGGAGCCCGACGACGTCGCGGCCCGGTGCCGGGTACTCGGTCCCTCCCTGCTCGGCCCCCTGCTGCTCGACGAGGCGTTCGCCGAGGCGCGCGCCGCCCTGCGCCGCGTCGCCGACGCCGCCCAGCGCCTGGGCGCGAACCTGTCGCGCGACCTGGCCACGGCCGACGGCGGCGAGGCCGTGCGGCACGCCGCCGAGACCCTCGCCATCCACCTGCACGCCTTGCGCCGCGGGACCGCGGACATCGAACTGCCCGACGCCGCCGGGACGATGTGCCGCCTCGTCCTGGACCCGACCCTGAGCCCGGCCGAGAACCTCGACCGCCTGTTCCAGAGGGCGCGCAAGGCCGTGCGTGGGCGCGAGCACATCGTGCGCCGCCTGGCCGAGGCCGAGGCCAAGCAGCAGCGGTGCCGCGAGCTGCTGCTCGAGCTGGACGGGCTGGCAGACGCCGAGGACCCGCTGCCCGCCGTGCTGGCGTGGCGCGCGGAGCAGGCCCCGCTGTTGGGTGCGGGCAAGCGCGTGGTCGCGGGACGGCGAGAGGCGGCACCCGAGGCGACGCCGTACCGCCGCTTCCTGGTCGACGAGCGCTGGGAAGTCTGGATCGGCCGCAACGACCGCGAGAACGACGAGTTGACCCACAAGGCCGCCGCGCCCGACGACTGGTGGCTGCACGCCCAGGGCGTGCCCGGCAGCCACGTCGTGCTGCGCGCCGGCGGCCACCCGGAGCAGGTGCCCCGGCAAGCCCTGGAGAAGGCCGCCTCGCTGGCCGCCCAGTACTGCCGCGCCCGCAATTCCGGTCTGGTCCCGGTCGTCTACACGCTGCGCAAGCACGTGCGCAAGCCGCGCCGCTCGCCGCCCGGCCTGGCGGCCTGCACGCACGAGAAGAGCCTGATGGTGCCGCCCGGCGCGATGCCCGGCGTCGTGCCGCTGAACGCCGCGGAGGCGGGCGAGCCCCGCCCGTGAACCGTTCACCGGCTGGCATCCGGGCGCGTCGCGTCGCATCTTGAAGCTCGAACAGGAGGCGGCCGTGGCCAGGGTGTCGCGCACGATCATCGGCTTCTTCGGACGGGTCAACGCCGGCAAGAGCACGGCGATGAACCTGCTGACCCGCCAACCCACGTCCCTGGTCGACCCCGCTCCCGGCACCACCGCCGACGTCCGCGACGCGCTCATGGAGATCCACGCCCTGGGCCCCTGCCGGATCCTGGACACCGCGGGCCTGGACGAGGGCGCGGGCCTCGGCGCCAAGAAGCGGCAGAAGACGCTGGCCGCGCTGCAGGAGTGCGACCTCGTCGCGCTGGTCATCGACCCGCGGCAGGCCCGCGCCTCGGGCCAGGTCGACGTCGAGGCCTTCGTCGCGCAGGAATGCCTGCGGCTGGGCAAGCACCTGGCCGTGCTGCTGAACCTGCGCGCCGGCGACACGCTGCCCGCCGACGTGCGGGAGTTCTGCCTGGACGCGCTGCCCCGCGACGGCGGTTTCCCGGTCTTCGAGGCCGACCTCGCCGACGACGCGCGCACCGCGGCGCTGGCGGAGTTCCTGGCCGCGGCCTCCCCCGCCGCGAAGCGGGCCGGGCCGCTGCTCCCGTTCCTGCGGGACCGCGGCGCGGTGCTGCTGCACGTGCCGATGGACGAGGAGACGCCCTCGGGCCGCCTGCTGCGCCCGCAGGAGATGGCGATGGAGTTCCTGCTGCGCCGCAGCGTCCCGGTCGCGCTGTACCGCACCGACCTGCGCCGGGCGCGCCACGATGACCCCGCCGTGCGGGACGCCGAGCGCCGGCGCTTCGTCGCCTTCCTGGGCGCGCTGGCCTCGGCCGAGAGCGTCCAGCTCGTGCTGACCGACTCCCAGGCCATCGACGTGATGGACGTCTGGGTGCCGGCGGACGTGCCGCTGACGACGTTCTCGGTGATGATGATCCACGCCACCTCGGGCGGCGACCTCGCCCTCTTCGCGCGCGGCGCCGCGGCCCTCGACGCGCTGACGGCGGGCGACCGCGTGCTGATCGCCGAGGCCTGCAACCACGACCGCATCGCCGAGGACATCGGCACCGTCCAGCTGCCGCGCCAGCTGCAGGAGCGCGTGCCGGGCGTCGTCGTCGACCACGCCTTCGGACGCGAGTTCCCGGATCCGGACGAGCTGCTGAAATACGCCGTGGTGATCCACTGCGGGGGCTGCATGATCCACGAGCAGAAGCTGCGGGCGCGCGTGCTGCGGCTGGCCGCCGCCGGCGTCCCGGTCACCAACTACGGCCTGGCGCTCGCCTGGCACGAGGGGCCCGACGCGCTGCGGCGGGTGCTGGCGCCCTGGCGGGTCTGAGCGGCGATCCCCGACGGGATCAGCGCAGCCGCTCGATCTCCTCAAGCAGGACCCGCTCGAGGTCGTCCTTCCCGATGTTGCGGTGCAGGACGCCCTTGCGGTAGATCGCGACCTTGGTCTTCCCCGCCGCGATCCCCAGGTCGGCCGCCTTGGCCTCCCCGGGCCCGTTGACGATGCAACCCATCACCGCGATGACCCGGTCCGGCGGCAGGTCCTTGGCCAGCTCCTCGACGCGGCGCGCCAGCGCCACGACGTCGACTTCGACGCGCCCGCAGGTCGGGCAGGCCACCACGCGCGCGAAGCCCTCGCGCAGGCCCAGGGCCTGCAGCATGTGGAAGGCTGCGGTCACCTCCTCGACCGGATCGGCCGCCAGCGAGATGCGCACCGTGTCGCCGATCCCCTCGGCCAGCAGCACGCTCATCGCGGTCACCGAGCGCGAGATGCCGGCCTGCAGCGTGCCGGCCTCGGTCACCCCCAGGTGCAGGGGCGCGTCGCTCAGGCGCGAGAAGCGGCGGCAGGCCTCGATCACCTCGGGCGGGTCGCTGCTCTTCAAGGAGACGATGACGTCCGCGAAGCCGACGGCCGCCAGCACCTCCAGCTCGTCCAGGGCCGACTGCACCATGGCGCCGGCGGGGTCGCGCTTCGCCAGCTCCTCGTAGCGCCGGTGCAGGCTGCCCTTGTTGACGCCGATGCGGATCGGGATGCCGCGATCCTGGGCGGCGCGGGCCACCTCGCGCACCTTGTCGGCGGAGCCGATGTTGCCGGGGTTGAGGCGCAGCTTGGCCACGCCGGCCGCGATGGCCTTGAGCGCCAGCTCGTGCTGGAAGTGGATGTCGGCGACCAGGGGCACCGTCGAGCTGCGCACCAGGCGCGGGAGGGCTTCCGCCGCGGCGTCGTCGTTCACCGTCACGCGCACGATCTCCGCGCCGGCGGTCGCCAGCTCGAGGATCTGCTGCAGGGTGGCGTCGTGATCGCCGGTCTTGGTGGTCGTCATCGACTGCACGCGGACGGGCTCGCCGCCGCCGACGCCGATCGCGCCGACCATCACGCGCCGCGTGGCGCGGCGCGCCGCGGTGGTGGGATATTCGCTCATGATTCTCTCTTCAGGACCGGGCCGGCGGTGCGCAGGTCCCCCACGCGGCGCGTGACGCCCGCGGCGTCGAGGTGCTCCAGCAGGGGGATGCCCAGCTTGCGGCTCAGGCCGGTCAGTTCGCGGAACGTGGCGAAGTTGAGGCTGCCCTCGGCGTCGAAATGGGCGCGCAGCCGCCCGCGCAGGTCGTCCAGCGCGGCGGCGTGCACAGGATAGTCGTCCGTCACCATCACGGCACGCCCGCGGGCCGCGAGGTAGCGCAGGTGCTCTTCGATGTCGTGGCCGGCGAGCTGGTTGGCGGGCAGATCCGCGGCGACGACGGCCGCGCCGGGCCAGTCCAGGCCACAAGCCCGCAAGCGGGCTTCCACGGCGTCGACGGCGCGCCGCAGCCCGTCCGGCAGCACGTCGGACTGCGCCGGTCCGATGCGGTCGCCGGCGGCGCTCCAGCCGCGGGCGGCGGCCAGGGCCTCGATCAGCGCGTTCCACTCCGCGGCCGAGCCTGCGAAGCGCACCTTGCGGCGCGCTTCCTCCTTGCCCACGCCCCCGCGCAGGGGGTTGAGCCGCCAGGCCTCGTCGGCCAGGGCCGCCACGCGGTCGGCGATCTCGTCCATCAGGGCGCGGTCGTAGAGCCGCTTGCCCAGCGGCTGCGCCGCGGGGTCGGCGGCGAAGGCCGCGTGCTCCGCGGCCGGCAGGCCGGCGGTGCCGGCCTCGCGCAGTTTCTGGCGGAACAGCTCGGCCGGGTCGCCCAGCTCCAGGACCGCGAGCTCGGCCAGGGAAGTCTCGTCGAAGCGGCGGCGGCGCGGCGGGTCGCCGTGCAGGATGCGGCCGCCGGCCATGGTGTCCAGCGGCGAGTAGAAGCGCAGCACGAGGCGGTCGCCGCGGCGGACGACCAGCGGCGCCTCGAGCTGCAACTGGACCAGGCCGCTCGTGCAGCCGGACTCGTGGGACAGCAGCTCCACGTCGAGCAGCGTCGCGCGGGCCAGCACCTCGCGGCCGGCGTGGTGGACGTGCAGGCGCTGGCGGTTCTTCAGCTCGCCGTCGAAGTGCGCCACCAGGTCGACGCGCGCGTCCAGCCGCAGCGTGGTGGCGCAGGCCCCGGGCGCGACCACCTGGAAGCCGCGCTCCACCTCGTCCTTCTTGATGCCGTGCAGCGCGAGGGCCAGCCGCTGACCCGAGCCGCCGCGCGCCACCGCGCGACCGTGGGCCTGCACGTCGCGCACGCGCACCTTGGCGCCGGTGGGCGCGAGCTCCAGCACGTCGCCCACGGCGGTCTCGCCGCTCCAGCAGGTCCCGGTCACCACGACCCCGGCGCCCGGCATGGTGAAGACCCGGTCCACCGGCAGCCGGAAGGGGCCGTCGCCGCCGCGGTCCGGCAGCGCGGCCGCCTCGGCGACGAGCGCGGCGCGCAGGTCGTCGAGACCCTCGCCGGTGCGCGCGGAGACCAGGGCCGCGGGGCGGTCCTGCAGGAACGTGCCGCGCGCCAGGTCGCGCACCTCTTCCAGCGCGACCTCGGCCAGGTCGCGGTCGACCAGGTCGAGCTTGGTGATCACGATGACGCCGCCGCGCACCCCGAGCGCGGCCAGGATCTCGAGGTGCTCGACCGTCTGGGGCATGACCCCCTCGTCCGCGGCCACCACCAGCAGCGCGAGGTCGACGCCCCCGGCCCCGGCGACCATCTGCCGCACGAAGCGCTCGTGGCCCGGCACGTCGACGACGCCCAGGGACGTGCCGTCCGCCAGGGTCATCTCCGCGAAGCCCAGCTCGATGCTGATGCCGCGCTCCTGCTCCTCCTTGAGGCGGTCCGTCTCGATGCCGGTCAGCGCCTTGATCAGCGCCGACTTGCCGTGGTCGACGTGGCCGGCGGTGCCGAGGATGAAGCGGCG
>JAURXS010000509.1 GCA_030654305.1 bacterium
GTGGTGGTGGGCCACGAGGTCGGCGATGCTCAGGTCGATCTCGTGCCCGATGGCCGTGACGACCGGCACGGGGCAGCGCGCGACGGCCTCGGCCACTTCACGGTGGTCGAACCAGGAGAGGTCGGCCTTCGAACCGCCGCCGCGCGTCACGACGATCACGTCCACCCCCGCCGCGCCCAGCGCGCGCAGGGCCCCGGTCACCTGCCCGACCATCTGCTCGCCCATCATGCGGCAGTCGGCGCGCAGCACCGAGAAGGCGTAGCCCGCGACCGCGAGTCCGGCCAGGAAGTCCTTCTCGGCGGCGCTGCCCACGGACGTCACCAGACCCACGCGCAGCGGCAGCACCGGGAAGGCCAGGCCGGCGTTGCGCTCGATCAGGCCGGCGGCCTGCAACGCCGCCAGGGTTTCGCGGCGGCGGGCTTCGAGCTGGCCCAGCGTGTACGCCGGGTCGACGGCGACGAGCTTGAATGACAGGCCCCACTTGGGATGGTAGACCACGACCCCCTGCACGCACACCTCGAGGTTGTCCCGGATCTGGAGTCCCGGATCCGTGCCGTCGAAGTACTTCTCGAGACCGAATTTCTGCCGGTCCCACTGCAGGGCCGCGACGGTGATCTGGTCGACGCTGCCCCGGCTCGCGCCGTGCAGTTCGAAGTAGATGTTCCGGTTGGCGTTGCGCTTGAGCCCGCGCACCTCGCCGCGCACCCAGACCGCGGAGGGGAAGGCGGACTGCAGGGCGGCCTCGATGGCCTCGTTGAGTTCGCCCACCGTGTAGACGCGACGCTCGTCGCCGCCGTCGGCGCGGCGTGTCGCGGCGCTGAACAGATCGTCCACGACCATCTCCGCTCGGGTCAGAGGGACGAGGCGACGCGGCGCCAGTCGCCGCGCACGAACCAGACGGTCATGCCGACCGCGTAGACGAAGAACCAGACCAGCACGCCGATCCAGGCCCCGACCAGCCCGCCGTCCAGCGCCACGCCGCACAGCCAGGAGGTCGGCAGGAACAGCCCCCACGCCAGCACGACGTCGGTCACCATGACCTGCCGCGTGGCGCCGGCGCCGCGCAGCGCGCCCGCGAGCGTCAGGCCCACGGCGTCGAACACCTGCACCAGCCCCATCAGGCGCAGGATGGGCCGGCCGGCGGCGGCCAGGCCGGCGTCGGTCGTGAACAGGCGCATCAGCGCGTCGGGCACGAGCAGGAAGGCCAGGCCGAACGCGCCCATCAGCAGCGTCGAGAGCGCCACCCCCCCCCAGCCCGCGCGCACGGCGCCGCGCACGTCGCCGCGACCGAGCGACTGCCCGACCAGGGTCTGCACCGCCGCGCCGACGCCGATCCCCGGCATGAACGACAGCGCGGCGATCCGCAGCACGACGTTGCCGGCCGCGACCGCCACGGTGCCGATGCGGCCGAGGATCACGAAGAACACCAGCACGGCCAGCAGCGCGCCGAGCGACTGGACCGCCGCGGGCCAGGACATCCTCAGCATGGGACCGAGCAGGTCCCAGCGCAGGTTGCCGCGGGCCAGGAAGCGGAAGCGGCGCCGCGGTTCCCGTCCCGCCAGCACCGCCAGGAAAGCCAGCAGCGCCAGCCAGCTGGCCAGCGTGCTGGCCAGGGCCGCGCCCGCGACCCCCATCTCGGGCTCGCCGAGCCGGCCGTAGATCAGCATCCAGTTCAGCAGGGCGTTGACGACGTTCATGCCGATGCCCACCGCCATGCCGACGCGGGTCCAGCCGATCCCGTCGCAGGCGGCGCGGATCTGGAAGGCCAGCATGAACGGCAGGGCACCGGGCAAACGCCACAGGAGATACTCGGCGCCGAGGCGCCGGACCTCGGGGTCGGTCGAGGCCAGCGCCATCCAGAGTCCGGGCGCCAGCATGCCGAACACCGTCACGGCCCCGGCCAGCACGACGGTCAACAGTCCGGCGGTGAACAGCACGCCGCCGACCTCGCCGTCGCGACGGGCGCCGACCAGCTGCGCGGTCATCGTCTGCACCGCGACGTCGGTCGCCTTGAGCGTGGTGGCGGCGGCTGAGAACAGCAGGGTGGCCACCCCGACCGCGGCCAGCGGGCCCGCGCCGAGCTGCCCGACCATCAGGGTGTCCACCAGCCCCATGAGTGTCTGCGAGACGTTCGCCAGGATCGCGGGCACCGACAGCGCCAGGATCGTGCGCGCCAGTGCGCGCCGCGAAATCCTGCTGAGCGCCTCGGTCATCAGTCGGCCCGATCCGCCAGGATCTCGAGCGCCCGGGCGATCAGCCGCGCCCCGTAGCCGGTCGCGCCCTTCGGGCCCAGCGGCCCGGGCTTGGCCGTCCACGCCGGCCCGGCGATGTCCAGGTGGGCCCAGGGCGTCTCGTCGTCCACGAACTCCGCCAGGAAGGCCGCCGCGGTGCTGGCGCCGGCGCACTTGCCGCCGATGTTCTGCAGATCGGCGATGCCGCTCTCGATGAGCTTGTGGTGCTCCTTGACCAGCGGCAGGGGCCAAACGCGTTCGAAGGTGTCGCCGCCGGCACGGTCCAGGGCGTCGCCCAGATCCGTGTGGTTGCAGAACAGCCCGGCGAACTCGTCGCCGAGGGCCACGACGCAGGCGCCGGTCAGGGTCGCGGCGTCGATGACGTAGTCCGGCTTCTGCTGGCAGGCGTAGTGCAGCGCGTCGGCCAGGATCAGGCGCCCCTCGGCGTCGGTGTTGAGCACCTCGACCGTCTTGCCCGACGCCATGGTCAAAACGTCGCCCGGGCGGATGGCGCCGCCGTCGGGCATGTTCTCCACCGCCGGCACGACCACCAGCAGGCGGGCCCGCAGGCCCCGGCGCGCGGCGATCATCGCGGCGCCGAGCACCGCGGCCGCGCCGCCCATGTCGCCCTTCATCTCGTGCATGTCGAGCGCGGGCTTGATCGAGATGCCGCCGGAATCGAAGGTCACGCCCTTGCCGACCAGCGCGATCAGGGGGCGGCGCCGGCCCGCGCCGCGCGGCGCGTACTCCAGGACCACGAACTGCGGCGGGCGCGCGCTGCCCTGCGCCACGCCCAGGACGCCACCCATGCCGCGACGGCGCAGCTGGGCCTCGCCCATCACCGTGCAGGTCAGGCCCTCCCGGCGGGCCATGGCGCGCGCCTCGGCGGCCAGTTCCCGCGGACCCAGCAGGTTGGCGGGACGGTTGACCAGATCGCGGGCGAAGAGGCAGCCCTGCGCGTAGTCGAAGCCCGCGGCCGCTCCCTCGGACACGGCCGGCCGCAGGGCGGCCGGTGCGAGGATCTTCCAGGATTTCGGCGCCGGTTTGCGCTCGCCCCCGGTGTGCGCCTTGCAGGCGCCCGCATCGAACAGCGCCAGCTCGGCGCCCTCGACGCAGCAGCGGACGATCGCGTCAGGCTCCAGACCGCCGAGCGCCGCCCAGGGCAGGGCCAGCACGCAGGCCTTGGCGCCCAGGGTGCGGGCCCTCTGCGAGGCCGCGCCCAGCGCGCAGCGCAGCGACTGGGGACTCAGCTCGTCGGCCGGGCCCAGCCCCAGCACCAGGATCCAGGGAGCCCGCGTGCCGGCGCCGCCGAGCAGATGCAACTGTTCGGTCTTCGCGGCGAAGGCGTCCAGGGACGACAGGGCGGACAACCGCTTGAGCAGATCGGGGGCGAGCCCCAGCCACGGTTTGAGGTCCGGCTTGTCGCGGCGCCGGGTCACGCCCAGCACGATCAGGTCCGTCTTCTCCCGCTCCGGACGTCCGGATCCCGCAGTCCAGTGCATCGTGATGTCTCCTGTCGGATGGTTGAGGGGCGAAACGGCCGGTCGCCCGGCCGTTCGGGAGTCTAGCACCGGCCCGCCGACCCGCCACCCCGAAAAACGCCCACCGCAGTCTTGAGCCGCCCGATCACATCGCCTATGCTGGCGCGGACGCACTTCCCTCGCGCACCAGGAGGCCCCATGTCCGACACACCTGCCGACGACGACCGTCCCGCGTTCGAACCGGACTTTCCGCGCGACCCCGGCGCCTTCGACGGCGGCGACGCGCCGCCCCCGGCCGAGGCGGCGGTCGCTGACAACCTCCCGCCCTGGGAGGACCGTGCGCGCTTCGGCCGGCTCTCCGGTTTCTTCGAGACCATCCGCACGGCCATGACCGTGCCCGGGGCCTTCTTCACGGGTCACCCCGTGCTGCGCGGCCTGACGGGCCCGGTCTCGTTCGCCGTGATCCTCGGCACCCTGACCAGCCTCGTCGGCTGGGTGTGGTCGAAGGTGTTCGACCGGACCCTGATGGATCTGCTGGAGCAGCTCGACGGCTTCGACCCGCCCTCGGCGGCCGAGGCGGCGTTGACGGGCTTCTTCGAGACGGCCGGCGTGCTGGCCAGCCCCCTGCTGGCCCTGGTCGGCCTGTTCATCCAGGCGGGCATCATCCACCTCGCGGTGCTGATGTTCGCGCGCGACGGCCGCGGCTTCGAGGCGACCCTGCGCGCGTGCGCCTACGGCGGTGCGGCGATGATCCTGACGTTGATCCCGATGTGCGGCAACGGGGTCGGCTCCGTCTGGGCGCTGGTGCTGACGATCATCGGCATCCAGCGGCTGCACCGTTGCGGCGGCGGCACCGCCACGCTGATCGTGCTGCTGCCGTTGCTGCTGTGCTGCGGCGCCTGCGGCGGCATCGCCGCCCTGATCGCCCTGCTGTCCGCGTCGTGAGGTGCGAGCCGGAACGCGATTCCCTGCCGCGCCTGCTGGCCTTCGTCTACGCGCCCCTGGCGGTCGCGCTCTGGTGGGCGGCCCGCCGGCTGATGCAGGCCTCCGACG
>JAURXS010000510.1 GCA_030654305.1 bacterium
CCGGCGCGGATCAGCAGGTTGGCGGCGGCGTTGGCGCTCAGGGCCAGGATCAGGGCCAGGACGTGCGGTTTCATGGTCCTCCGGGGGTTGTCGGCCATCGCCGAAGATAGCATTTCGACTGCCGGCGCGCCTCGAGCGATCTGAGGACGGGCGATCTGAAGACCTTGACAAGATGAGAAACGACGCCATATTGGGCGGCGTGAAACGATAAAACAAATAACGTTTCAATGTTTCGCAACGAAGGAACAGGCTGATGCCCGAGGCCCGCCAACACGACAAGTCGCTGCAGTTCTATGCAGTTGCGGAGCCGCTCTTCGAGCGGTACGGCTTCCGCAAGACGACCGTGGAAGAGATCTGCCGCGCCGCCGGGGTCTCCAAACGGACCTACTACGAGCTGTTCCGCGACAAGGCGGACCTGCTCACCCGGATGCTCGTCCACCTGGCCAGCGAGGCGGCCCTGGGCTGGCGGGACGCGCTGGACCCCGATCAGCCCACCGTCGAGAAGGTCCTGTCCTACCTCGACGGCTACGAGGCGTTCGGCCGGCAGCACCCCGCGTTCGCGAAGTGCATGCACGAGATCGACAACGACGTCTGCAGCCGCGAGTTCGAGAACCACCCCAGCGTGCAGGCCATGCGCGACGCCCTGGCCGGCGTGCTGGCCGAAGGCGTCGCGCGCGGCGAGCTGCGGCCGCTGGACCCGCCCACGCTGGTGTGGATCATCGACAGCCTCCTGGACACCATGTACTACATGTTCCCGCAGATGACCGGGCGCGTGAGCGCGCTCGAGGACCCTCTCCTGGCGAGCGAGCTGCGCGCCTTCATCATCAACGGCATCCGCAACCCCGACCACGACCCCGTACGGAGGACACGATGAACATCGGACACCTGGCGCGCGCGGCGCTCATGGCCGCCGTCTGTCTGGGAGCGGCCTTCCCGGCGGCCGCTGCCGACGAGCCGGTTCCCGCGACCCTCGACCTCGGTCCCGGCGCCGTCATCGCGGCGCGCCCCGGGGCGGCCGAGACCCTCGACCTCGAGACCTGCGCGCAGCGCGCGCTGGCCGGCAACGACCTGCTGCAGGCCGAGCGCTTCCGCCGGCGCGAGCTCGACGGCCAGATGAAGCAGGCGCTCGCCACCGGCCTGCCGACCCTCGACGCCTCGGGTACCTGGTCGCGCGGCCGCGACCCGAGTTTCGCCCTGGACTCCAGTTTCGGCGGCGGCGACTCGGGCAGCGCCCTGATCGACAGCCTGTTCGGAGGGTTCAGCTTCATCCCGCCGCCCGAGGACATCCCGGCCCAGACCTACTGGCGCTCGAGCCTGAACCTGAGCTGGACCCTGAACCCGATCAAGATCCTCGGCGCGATCGGCGCCGCCGGCCAGGGCATCCGCCGCCAGGACCTGGCCCTGCTGGGCGTCGTGCACCAGACCGAACAGGACGTCGTGGCGGCCTACCACGGCGTCGTGCTGGCCGCCGAGCAGCTCGCCGCCGTCGAGGCGGAGGTCCGCAACCAGCAGGAGTTCCTGGACATCGCGCGCCTGCGCTTCGGGCTCGGGATGGTGACCGAGCTGGACACGCTGCAGGCCGCGGTCGCGGCGGCGAACCTGTCGCCGCGGCTGCGCCAGTCGCAGCAGGGGCTGCGCACCGCCGGCGCCCGGCTCAACGCCCTGATGGGCAGCGACCCCGAGGCACCGCTGAGCATCCGCAACGAGCAGCGCGTGGAGTCGGACGACGTGGCGCGCGCGACGGCCCTGGACCTGGCCGCGCGCCGGCCCGACGTGCAGCAGGCCGAGGTGATGAGCGACCTGCTGCGCCAAAGCCGGCGTGTGCAGAAGTCCGAGATGCGCCCCTACCTGTCGATGCTCGGCAGCTTCGGCTACATCGGCCGGCGCCTGAAGGACCTCGACGACACCGGCCACGACTTCTGGAGCGCCAGCGTGGCGCTGAACGTGCCGCTGTTCGACGGCCTGCTGACCCACGGCCTGGTCCAGCAGACCGAAGCCTCGATCCTGCGCACCGAGTCCGAGCGCAACGGCCTGCTGCGGCAGGCGCGCGTCGAGGTGCTCGATCTGCTCGACGGCCGCGACGCCGCCCGCGACAACCTGCGCGCGGCCGAGCTGAACATGGCCCGGGCCGAGGACCTGCTCGAGACCAGCATCCTGCTGCTGCGGCACGGCAAGGCCGACTACCTGACCGTGCTGCAGTCCGAGGCGGAGCGCTCCCGCGCCCGCACCAACCTGATCCAGGCGCGGTACGACGTGCTGACCACGACCGCGTCCCTGAAGCGCGCCATCGGCGTCTCGCCCCTGCTGCCCCTGGCGGCGGTCGACGGGCTCGTCGCGGGAGGTTCGCAGTGACCATCGGAACGGAGAAGACCATCATGACGACGCGCAAGCTGTTCGCCGCCGCGGCCCTGATGCTGGCCCCGGCCCTGCTGTCGACCACGGGCTGCGGACCCAAGGACGGCGGCGCGCCGCCGGCCGAGACCGCCCGCAACGTCCGCGTGCTGGAGCTGGACGCCACCGACCTGACCGAGATGTTCGAGGTCTCGGGCGCGGTCGAGCCCCTGCGCGGCACCGACGTCGCCGCCGAGGAGGGCGGCACCGTGGCCGCGATCCCGCGCGACAAGGGCTCCCGCGTGGCCAAGGGGCAGACCCTCATCGAGCTGGACCGACGCCTGCTGTCGGCGGAAGCGGACGCCGCCCGCGCCGACCTGGCGCTGCAGGCCTACAACGTCGAGCAGACGCAGCGGCTGTACGAGGCCGGCAAGATCAGCCGCGTCGAACTGCTGACCGCCGAGGCGTTGCACGGCCGGTCCGCGGCCGCGGCGCGTGTCGCCGAGCTGCGGCACGAGCGGGCCGCCATCGCGGCGCCCTACGCCGGGATCGTGGCCGAGCGGTTCGTGGAGCCCGGGCAGCTGGTGGCGCCGGGCACCGTCGTGGCCCGCGTGGTCGACCCGTCGGTCCTGAAGCTCGCCGGCTGGCTGACCGAGCGCGACATCGTCTGGCTGCGCGAGGGCGCGGCGGCCGAGGTCTCGCTGGACGGCGTTGCGGCGCCGGTCGTCGGGCGCGTGGCCTGGCTCGGCTTCGAGGCGGACCCGGTCACCGGCAAGTTCCCGCTGGAGATCCGTCTGGACAACAAGGACCTGTCGCTGCGGCCGGGCGTGGTCGGCCGCGCCCGCATCCACAAGCAGACCCTCGCGGGCGTGATCGCCATCCCGCGCGACGCGGTGCTCGACGCCGGCGGCGGCGCGGCGGTCTACGTCGTCGACGGCGACCGCGCTCAGCTGCGCCGCGTCGTCCTGGGAGTCGACCAGGGGATGCTCGTCCAGATCGTCGAGGGCCTGCGCGCGGGCGAGCTGCTGGTCGTGCGCGGCCAGCGCGACCTGATCGACGGCGCGCTCGTCAACGCGGTCGAGACGGCGGGCGCCCGCGACGGCAGCCTCGCCGGCGACCCGGTCGCGACCACCGAGGCCGGCGCCGCGACACGCGCCGCTGATCCCGGGACGGAGGCCGCGCGATGAGGCTCGTCAGCGGCGCGATCCGCCGGTACCCGATGATCTTCGCCTTCATGGCGATCATCACGATCGTGGGCGTCAAGAGCTACCTCGAGCTGCCGCGCGAGTCGAGCCCCGACGTCAAGATCCCCTTCGTGATGGTGATGACCCCGTACTCGGGCGCCGGTCCCGAGGACGTCGAGAACCTCATCACGCGCAAGCTCGAGCGCGAGCTCAAGGGCCTGGCCGACCTCAAGGAGATGACCAGCACCTCGGTCGAGGGGGCCTCGACCATCGTGCTGGAGTTCACCACCGACGTGGAGATGAGCGACGCCCTGCAGAAGGTGCGCGACCGCGTCGACCTGGCCAAGCCCGAGCTGCCCGACGACCCGCGCGACGACATGATGATCCTGGAGCTCAGCTCCTCGGACTGGCCCATCGTGCAGATCAACCTGGCGGCCGACTACGACCCCGCGCTGCTGAAGCAGGCGGGGGAGGACCTGCAGGAGGCCTTCGAACAGGTCCGCGGCGTGCTCGAGGTGAAGCTGACCGGCGGCGTGGAACACGAGGTCCGCGTGGACGTCGACCCCGAGCGCCTGCGGGCCTACGGGCTCACGCTGCTGGACGTCGTGCGGCTGCTGGCCGCGGCCAACCTCAACGTGCCCGCCGGGCACATCACGCAGGGCACGGGCGAGATCAACGTGCGCCTGCGCGGCGAGGTCCGCGATCCGGCCGAGCTGGCCGAGTTCCGGCTGCCGCTCGCCGACGGACGGACCATCCCGCTGTCCGAGGTGGCCGCGATCCGCGACGCCACGGAGGAATTGCGCGAGGCGACGACCTGGCAGGGCGTGCCGGTGATCGGCATCGGCGTGCAGAAGCGCACCGACGGCAACACGGTGAAGGTCGTCGATGGCGTGAACGAGGCCGTGGCGGCGCTGCGCGCCGAACTGCCGGCCGATTACCGCATCGAACAGGTCTCGGAGAACGCGCAGTTCGTGCGCGACTCGGTGAAGGACGTGCTCAGCAACCTCGGCCTGGGCATCCTGCTCGCGGGCCTGCTGCTCTTCGTCTTCCTGCACGACTGGCGGCAGACCCTGATCGCCGCGGTGGCGATGCCGATCTCGGTCATGGCCTCTTTCATGCTGATGCAGGCCTCGGGCTTCACGCTCAACGTGATGTCGCTGATGGCCCTGGGCATCTCGGTCGGCACGCTGGTCACCAACTCCATCGTCGTGCTGGAGAACATCAGCCGTCTCGCCGAGGAGGGCGTCGAGCCGTTCGAGGCCGCCGAGCGCGGCACCGCCGAGGTGGCGATCGCCGTGCTGGCCTCGACGCTGACCAACATCGTGGTGTTCACGCCGGTCGCCTTCATGAGCGGCGTCATGGGCCGCGTGTTCCTGCAGTTCGGCCTGACGGTCGTCTACGCGACCCTGTTCTCGCTCGTGATCAGCTTCACCCTGGTGCCCATGCTGGCGGCGCGCCTGGTGCGGCCGGGACGCGGCGTGGGCCACGGCCACAGCGCCGTTGCCCGGCTCGTGCGCGCCTGGGACGACGCCTACGCGCGGCTCGCCGCCGCCTACGGCGCCTCCCTCGCCTGGACCCTGCACCGCAAGTGGGTGCCGCTGGCGGCGACCGCCGCCGTGCTGGTCTTCAGCCTGCTGCTGCTGCGCTTCGTGGGCGGAGAATTCACCCCCACCACGGACGAGGGATTGTGCCAGGTGACCCTCGAGCTGCCGGAAGGCACGAGTCTCGAGCGCACGCACGAGCTCGCGCAGCGGGTGGCCCTGGTCGCGGGCGCCCACGCCGAGGTCACCGGCGTGCAGGTGAAGGTGGGCGGCGAAGACCGCGGCGTGGAGGACGCGACGGTGTTGATCGTCCTGAAACCGGCCGCCGAGCGCGACCTCGACGTCGGGGAGTTCATGAACCTCTTGCGCCCCGAGCTGGCTGGCATCCCCGACGCCCGCATCGCGGTGTCCCCCGTCGGCGAATCGAGTGCTTCGCAGGACACAGACATCCAGATCGAGGTCCTCGCCGATGACCCCGCACAGCTCACGGCTGCGGCCGCCATGGTGTACGACGTCGTCCGGGACGTGCCGGGCCTGGTCGAGGTGCAGACCAGCGACCAGCCGGGCAAGCCGGAGCTGAACGTCGTGCCGCGACGGCTGCCGCTCGCGCAGCAGGGCCTGACCGCGGCGACCGTGGGCGGCATCCTGCGCGCGGCGTACGAGGGCGCGCAGGCGGGCGTGTTCCGCCAGGACGGTGAGGAGTACGACGTCGTGGTGGCCTTCGACCCGGCCAGCCGCGCCGACCGGGCCTACGTGGGCGACCTGCCCGTCACCGCCCCGTCGGGCGCCGTGCTGCCCCTCTCGGAAGTGGCCGACCTGCGCGAGGGCGTGGGCGATGCGACCATCCTGCACGCCGACAAGCAGCGCAAACAGGACATCACCGCCAACATCGCCGAGGGATCGCTCACACAGAAGCGTGCCCTGATCGACGCCGGCCTCGCCGGCCTCGATCTGCCGGCGGGCGTGGTCGTGCGCTACGCCGGCATGGCCGAGATCCAGGACGAGGCCTTCGCGTCCATCCTGGGCGCCTTGGTCATGGCCGTGATCCTGATCTACATCGTCATGGCCGCCATGCTCGAGAGCTTCGTCCACCCGGTCACGGTGATGGCGACGCTGCCGCTGGGCCTGATCGGCATGGCCCTGGCGCTGTTCTTCACCGGCGAGACGATCAACATCATGTCGCTGATGGCGCTGGTGATGATGGTGGGCATCGTGGTCAACAACGCGATCCTGATGCTCGACCACACGGCGCAGCTGCGGGCGCGGGGGCTCGGCATCGAAGCGGCGCTGCTGGACGCCTGCCCGATCAAGCTGCGCCCGATCATCATGGCCAACCTGGCCATCGTCATCGGCATGGTGCCGCAGGCGATGGGCGGCGCCGGCGCTGAGTTCCGCACCCCGATGGCCGTGGTCCAGATCGGCGGCGTGCTGGTCTCGACGGTCTTCACCCTGTACGTGATCCCGGTGGTCTACGTGCTGTTCGACCGGCTGACCCTCGCCGGACGGCGGGAGCGCGCGCGCGGGAAGTCTTCGGCCTCGCTGAAGGTGGTGCCGTTGCGGTAGACTCGCGGGACGGGGGGACCCCGCCTACCATGGCGGGCGTCCCTCCTCCCGGAATCACCGTCACGGAGGAACGCCGATGCCGCACCCCGACGAGTTCGAGTCCGCCCTCACCGGCGGCGAACGCGCCGCCCTGGACGGGCTTTCCACCCCCCGCGCGATCCAGGACTTCCTGGACGCCTGCGCCTACAGCTCCGATCCCTTCTACCGCTGCCCCCTGCGCGTGCTGCGCGAGCGCCGCGCCCACTGCTTCGACGGCGCTCTGTTCGGCGCGGCGGCGCTGCGCCGGCTGGGCCACCTGCCGCGCATCCTGGACCTGCTGTCCGACGGCCGCGACGACGAGCACCTGCTGGCCCTTTTCAAGGTCGACGGCCGCTGGGGCGCGGTCGCCCAGTCCAACTTCAGCGGGCTGCGCTACCGCGAGCCGGTCTACGC
>JAURXS010000511.1 GCA_030654305.1 bacterium
TCGGCCACCTCCTTGCCGAGATCCCCGATCGTCACGTCGACGGCCTCCAACCGGCCCTCGACGCCGAAGAAGCACTCGGCCCGGCCCACGTACCGGCCCTCGAAGGAGGAGGCCAGGAACGCGGACTGGTCCACGACGCGCTCGGTCCGGTAGGGCTGCTGCGTGTGCCCCACGATGCAGACGTCGATGCCGGCGACCTGCTTCAGGAGCTCCTCCGACTTCGCGTCGCCGAGGTGCGCCAGCAGGACGACGGTCTCGGCGCCGGCCGCGCGCATCCGCGGCAGCAGGTCGCGCAGGACGGTCGCCGGGTCGTCGACGAGGAAGGTCTCCTCCTGCGCGGACATCGTCATGATGGTGTGGGCGGGATCCATGACCGAGCAGATGCCGAATTTCACGCCGCCGCGCTCGACCAGCAGGTATTCCGGCAGGATCAGCTTCCCGTCGGCGGCCCCGCGGACGTTGGCGCTGGTGAAGGGCAGCGCGTAGGTCTGGACCATCTCGCGCAGGAACGCCAGGCCGTAGTTGAGGTCGTACTCGCCCAGGCCGATGGCGTCGTAGCCGAACTCCCGGGTCAGCTCGCAGAGGAACCGCGTCTGCTCGCGCTCCATGCGGGAGCGCACGCCGAAGAGGTCGCCGGCGTCGAGCATCAGCACGGGCTGGCCGAGGTTCCAGGTCTCGTCGATGAAGGTGGCCCGCCGGGCCACGCCGCCGCGCGGATTGCCGTGTCAGCCACAGGGCTCGAACTTGCCGTGGACGTCGCCGATGTAGACGATGTTCACGGGCCGCCAGTCCGGGGCCGACTGCTGGCTCAGCGCGACGGGCACGGACGACAGCAGCAGCAGGGCGACGACCGTCGTCGCCGCGGCGCGCAGTCCCGCTCGGGGTTCGATGTGCATCTCGGCTCTTTTCGTGCCGTGGTACAGAAAACCGCGGCAGCTCGTCGCCACCGCTCCGCCGGATCGGGGGTGAACACCCGGCCTCCCGGCCGGTTCCCCAATCATCGCAACATGATACCAGGACCGCCCCGGGCAGGCAAGCGCCCCCTCCGGCGGCGGGGTCTAGAAGATGCCCCCGGTCATCTGGCTGTAGCCGCCTACCAGGTCCGATTTGCCCCGGGTCACCTTGATGTCCGGGATGGCCTTCAGCGAGATGATGAAGCCGAACTGGGAATCCACGGCGTTCACGGTGCGCGAGAAGCGCATCTCCCAGCAGTGGAGGTCCCGCACCAGGTTCCAGGACTGGTTCGTGAGGGTACCGGTCTCGAGGTCGTAGGTGCCGCGCCAGGCCAGATCCCAGTTGCGGGTCACCGTCAGGTTCGCGTTGAGCCCGAGCCGGGCGTCCATGCGATCGGTCAGGTGGTAGCGGCTGTAGGACAGGCTGCTGTTGACGCGCCAGGGCAGGAAGCGCCCGCCCTCGGTCGGGTCGCGCCCCTCGTCGCCGCCCTCCCCGGCGCCGAGCTGCCCGAAGCCGGGGAAGTCCCCGTCGTCGGGCGGCGGCCCGTCCCCGGGCTCCCACTCCTCGTCGACGAGTTCGACCGCGGCGCTGTCGGCGGCGGCCCCGAGCCGGTCGATGGCCCGGCTCTTGACGGCGGCGACGGCGGCGACGCGGCCGCCGGTGTCCACGCGGCCGGAGAAGCCGTACCCATAAGTGAAACGCGTGCTCGTGACGCGGCGGGTGGCGGTGTCGAAGGTCTGGTTCACGGTGATCTTGAGCGCGGCGGCCTCGCCGGGTTTCACCGTCAGGGAGCTGTTGACGACGCCCCAGCGGTGCCCCGGCGCGGCGGCGGGCGAGTACCCCCCGCTCAGCCCCCAGTCCAGGACGCCGTCGAGCTTGCGGTCGGGCGCGATCGAATCGCCGGCGGCGGCGCCGCGCAGCTTCACGTCGAAACGGTTGCCCAGGCTGAGGCTGAAGGACTCGCTGCGGCCCTGGTGGCCGGGGATCGCCGGCACGAGCTGGTGGCCGATCCCGAGGCGCAGCGTGTGGCGGACGGCGCTCAGGCCGCCGAAGCGGGGGCGCAAGACGCCGTAGAGGGTTGTGTTCAGGCTGCTGTTGATCGACAGGCTGCTCGAGGTCTCCTCGCTGCGCTCGCGCACCTCGCGCGCCACGTAGTTCGAATCCGCTTCGTCGAAGGTGTAGAGCGTGCCGTCGGTCGTGGTGCGGTTCCACCGGTGCGAGGCGCTCACGCCCGTGCTGGCGGTGAAGAAGAGCAGCCGCTGCTGCTTGAAGTCGAGGGAGGCGCTGCCGCTGGCCGCGTGGACCACGTTGTCCGTCGTCTCGTTGGTCCGCGTCTGGCTGTTGAAGCTCCAGGAGTTGCGCAAGTAGGTGCTGCGCAGGACGTCGCCCAGCAGGCTGCCCCGCTGCCCGGTCCGCAGCTGGGGCAGCAGCGACGTGCTCTTGAAGTTCAGCGACAGGCTCGGGAACGCCTGGGACGCGACCAGGTTGTTGGTGCCGAGATCGCCGTCCTCCTTGTTCACGTACTCGTCGCGCTTGAAGTTCAGCGAGGCGCTGACGAACGACCAGTTGCGGCTGATGCGGGCGGTGGAGGTCTGCTGCCCGCTGATCTGGTCGACGGCCCCCACGTCGTTCAGCAGGTCCTCGCGGCTGATCGTGCGGCTGGACATGTTCAGGCTCGTCTGGAACTGGTAGGCGTCGAACAGCGTGTCCTGCCGGTGGTTCCACTGGAACTGCCACTCGCGGGTGCGCGGCCCGTCGCCCAGGCTCAGCCGCCGCGAGAAGCTGGCGTCGCCGCCGAAGGCGTACCGCTTCAGGTAGCGGTTGCTCAGCTGCCAGGTGAACTCGCGGCGCTCGTTGTAGTCGCCGCGGAACGTGAAGTCGGTGTAGTCGCTGGCCGCCCAGTAGTAGCCCCAGTCGCGGATGTAGCGGCCGGTGCGCTGCGACCAGCCGAAGTTGAAGCTCGGGAACAGGATGCCCGAGCGGCGGCCGGACTCGAGCGACTTGAAGTAGAA
>JAURXS010000512.1 GCA_030654305.1 bacterium
CGGCCAGGCCCAGCGCCGTCCAGGACAGGAAGTACAGCACGTCGCGGGCGCCCACGGCGCCCCGCGCGAAGCGGGCGAAGTGCTCGGGCAGCGACAGGCCGCTGGCCAGCGGCGCCAGCGCGCGCGGCAGGTACGGCTCCAGGTTGCCGGCGGTGAACAGCAGCGTCAGGAAGGCGAACGACAGGATGTAGCTGACGATCTGGTACGGCTGCAGCGTCGAGAAGAACACGCCCCAGGACGCCATCAGGGCCGCGACCAGGGACAGCCCCAGCAGCGCCGCCGCCATGGCGCCGGCGTCGGGCGCCGCGAAGCTGGTGAGCACCAGCAGGTCGGCGCTGGCCGCGGCCAGCAGCAGCAGCCCCAGCAGCCAGGCCGCGGCGAACTTGCCCAGCACCCACGTCGGCTCGGCCACGGGGTACGTCATCACCAGACCGTAGCGCCCGGAGCGGTACTCCTCGGCGAAGAGGCGCATCGTGATCGCCGGCATGACGAACATCAGGAACAGGGTCATGCTCGTGACCAGCGGCTGCACGACGCCGGCCGCGAGGGTGAAGCCCTCGCGCACGCTCTGGCCGGAGGTCAGGGCCGAGCGCGACAGCGCGTCGTACTCCAGCAGGATGTTGACGAAGGAGATCCCCGACAGCAGCAGGAAGGCGATCGCCGCCGTCGGCGACATGGCGCTGCGCAGGAAGGAGCCGGACTCGCGGCGGGCGATGGCCCGCAGCGCCCGCTTCACGGTGTCTCCGCGGCGCGGCCGCGCGCGGCGCCGGTCAGCCGCAGGTACAGCGCCTCGAGGTCGCCGGCGGCGGCGAGGTCGTCCGGCCCCGCCTCGGCGACGAGCCGGCCGCGGTCGACGATCAGGACCCGGCTGCAGGTGCGCGCGATCTCGCCGAGGATGTGGCTGCTGACCAGCACGGTCCGCTCGCCCCGGAAACCCAGGATCAACTCGCGGATCTCGACGATCTGCGAGGGGTCCAGGCCGGAGGTGGGCTCGTCGAGGATCAGGATCTCGGGGTCCCCGACCAGGGCCTGGGCGAGACCCGCGCGCTGCCGGTAGCCCTTCGACAGGTTGCCGACCAGGCGGCTGCGCACCTCGCCGACGCCGGTGCGCTCGACGACCGCGTCGAGGTGCGCCGACAGGCCTGCCGTCGGCACGGCCTTCAGTTCGGCCGTGTAGCGCAGCAGCTCGTCCACCGTGGCGTCGGGATAGAGCGGGACGTTCTCGGGCATGAAGCCCAGGCGGCGGCGCACCTCGTCCGGCGACTCGGTCACGTCGAAGCCGGCCACCCGGGCGCTCCCCCCGGTCGGCGGCAGGGTGCAGGTGAGGATGCGCATGGTCGTGGTCTTGCCGGCGCCGTTGGGGCCGACGAAGCCCACGATCTCGCCCTTTTCCACGCGGAAGGTGAGGCCGGCGAGGGCCTGGACGCTGCCGAAGGTCCTGGTCAGTCCGGCGGCCTCGATCATCGCGCTCCCGTCAATCGATGCACCAGCGCAGCAGCGTGGCGCCCCAGGTGAAGCCGGCGCCGAAGCTGACCAGCACCACGTGGTCGCCCTTCTTCACGCGGCCCTCGTTGCAGGCCACCTTCAGGGCCGAGGGGATGCTCGCCGAGGTGGTGTTGCCGAAGCGGTCGATGGTCACGGCCACCTTCTCGTCGGGCAGGCCCAGCCGCTTCTGCGCGGCCTCCATGATGCGGATGTTGGCCTGGTGGGGCACGAGCAGTTGAATGTCCGCGGGGGTCAGGTGGTTCCGCTGCACGATCTCCAGGGCGACGTCGGCCATGCCGCGCACGGCGAAGCGGTAGACCTCCTTCCCCTCCTGGTAGATGTGGTGCAGGCCGTCGCGGACGGTCTGCTCGCTGGCCGGGTTCAGGCTGCCGCCGGCCTTCATGTTGAGGTGCTTGCCCCCCGCGCCGTCGACGTAGTGGACCGCGTCGACGATGCCGCCCAGGGCCGGGTCGACGGCCTGCACGACGGCCGCGCCCGCGCCGTCGCCGAACAGGATGCAGGTGTTGCGGTCCTTCCAGTCGACGATGCTGCTCATGACCTCAGTGCCGATCACCAGGGCCGTCTTGACCGCGCCGGTCTGGACCTGCGCGCGGGCGGCCTGCAGGGCGAAGATGAAGCCGCTGCAGGCGGCGCTGATGTCGTAGCCCCAGGCCCGCTTCGCGCCGATCAGGTCCTGGATGACGCAGGCCGTCGAAGGGAACATCATGTCCGGCGTGACGGTCGGCACCAGGATCAGGTCCACGTCCGCGGGGGTCAGGCCGGCGTGGGCCAGGGCCTCGCGCGCCGCCAGCGCGCCGTGGTGCGAGGCGGGCACGCCGCGCTCGACGATCCGGCGCTCGCGGATGCCGGTCCGCTCGACGATCCAGGCGTCATCGGTCTCGACCATCTTCTCGAGGTCGGCGTTGGTCAGCCGCCGCTCGGGGAAGCTCATGCCCAGGCCGGTGATGCCCGCGGTCAGCAGGGTCGGTGCGCTCATCGATGGTTCCTTTGTTGGCGCGGTGCGGGCGCCGTCCCGCAGCGGAGGCGTTCGCGCAGGACGGGCTCGCGGCCCGTCCGCTGCAATGCAAAGCTTTCGCGGGCTCCCTGTCAACCCCGGCGTGGCCACGCGATGCCGCGGGGGACGCAACCCGGGCGCCTCCTGCGCCCGGGATGCTTGGCTTACGGGTCCCGGCGCCCTCCTGGCGCCGGGACCCTTCAGACACCCCCGCGGCAGCGCGCGGCCACGCTTGCGCACAGGGGGCTCGCTCGCAAAGAAGGCCGATACATGCGATGAGGCCCCTGGACGATGGTCCAGGGGCCTCGTAGTGCATTCATCGGTACGTCGGGGTCAGCCCTCGAGCGGGGGCTTCGCCGCGCTGCGCGGCTTGTGCGGGACCTCGCCGGTGACCAGCTCGAGGATCGCCATGTCCGCGTTGTCGCCGCGGCGGGGGCCGTCCATCTTCAGGACGCGCGTGTAGCCGCCGGGGCGGTCGGCGTAGCGGGGGCCCAGCACGTCGAACAGCTTCTGCAGGACCACCGGGTCGGTGAGCTTGCGGGCCGCCATGCGCCGCGAGTTGAGATCGCCGGCCTTGGCGTAGGTGATCAGCCGCTCGGCGACGGAACGGGCTTCCTTCGCCTTCTCGGTGGTGGTCTGGATCCGCTCGTGGCGGAGCAGCTCCGTCACCATGTTGCGGAACATCATCTTGCGGTGGCTGGCGGTGCGGCCGAATTTCCGCCCTCTGACGCTGTGGCGCATGATTTCTTCCTTTTGTCCACCGGCCGGGGCCGGGCCTGGTCGGTTCTCTTACGCGTCCCGGTTGCCGGGCCGGACCTTTTCGCAGATCTCCGGCTCGAACGTCATGCCGAAGGCGAGGTCCATGCCTTCCAGGATCTCGGTGATCTCGTTCAGGCTCTTGCGCCCGAAGTTGCGGAACTTGAGCATCTCCTGCTCGCTCTTGGTCACCAGGTCGAAGAGGGTCAGGATCTTGCCGGCCTTCAGGCAGTTCGCCGAACGGACGGACAGTTCCAGCTCCTCGACGTTGCGCGACAGCAGCTCGACCAGGCGCTCCTGCTCCTCGTCGATGTCGTCGCCGCGGGCGTCGATGGGGCCCTCGTCGAAGTTGATGAAGAGCTGGAAGTGGTCCTTCAGGATCTTCGACGCGAAGGCGATGGCGTCCTCGGGACGCACGCTGCCGTCGGTGGTGATGCCCAGGACCAGCTTCTCGTAGTCGGTGCGCTGGCCGACGCGCGTGTCCTCGACCCGGTAGCTGACCTTGGTCACGGGCGAGAAGTTGGCGTCCAGCCGGATCACGCCGATGACCTCGTCCGGCACCTGGTGCTGCTCGCGCTCGACGTAGCCGCGGCCGGTATCGACGTAGATCTTGCCCTTGAAGCTGCCCGGCTCGGTGATCGTGCAGATCACGTGGTCGGGGTTGAAGACCGACAGCTCGGGGTGGCCGCTGATCATGCCGGCGGTCACCGGCCCGAGCTTCGAGGACGAGACGGTGGCCCAGTGCGCCGGCGCGTCGCACAGGTTGAACACGACCTGCTTGAGGTTCAGCACGATGTCGGTCATGTCCTCGAGCACGAACGGCAGCGTGCTGAGCTCGTGCTTGACGCCGTCGATCTGCACGGCCGTGATGCTGTGGCCGTGGATCGAGGACAGCAGGGTGCGCCGCAGCGCCGTGCCGAGCGTATGGGCGAAACCCCGCTCCAGGGGGGCGATCACGAGCTCGGCGTAGGACGCCGTCTGGGTCTCTTTCACGATCTGGACGCCCTCGGGCATCAGCATGTTGATCCACTTCATAGCCTGGTTCATCCCCCCTGCCAGCGGGTACGGCCGCGCCGTCCGGCGGCGCGGCGTGTCGGTCGAACGACGATCGCCCCGGTTACATCCGGCGGCGCTTGGACGGGCGGCAACCGTTGTGCGGGATGCGCGTCACGTCCTTGACGCGCGTCACGTCGAGCCCTTCGGCCTTCAGGGTGCGGATGGCGGCCTCGCGTCCGGAACCGGGTCCGCGGACCCAGATCTCGACCTTGCGCATGCCGTTGTTGAGCACTTCCTGGGCGCAGAACTTGGCGGCCAGCTGGGCGGCGAACGCCGTCGACTTGCGGCTGCCCTTGTAGCGGCCCTGGTGCCCGCCGGACGACCAGGTGATCACGTTGCCACCCATGTCGCTCATCGTGATGATCGTGTTGTTGAAGCTCGACTTCACATGGGCCACGCCATGGATCTCCAGCTTCTTCTTGACCTTGCGGCCCTTACGCTTGTCCTTGGGACCAGCCACTCTCGCTTACCTCCTGCAGACTACTTCTTCTTCGCGCCGGGACGGGTCTTCGGGCCCTTGCGGGTCCGGGCGTTGTTCTTGGTATTCTGGCCGCGGCAGGGCAGCTTGCGCCGGTGGCGCAACCCGCGATAGCTGCCGATGTCCATCAACCGCTGGATGTTCATGCTGATCTCGGTCCGCAGCGTACCTTCGACCTGGTAGTCCTTGTCGATGATGCCGATGATGCGACGGGTGTCGTCCTCGGAAAGATCGCGGGTCTTGGTCTCGGGGCTGATGCTCGCCTTCTCGCAGATCTTGCGCGCGCGGTGCGGCCCGATCCCGTAGATGTACGTCAGGGAGGTGCTGATCCTCTTCTCATTGGGGATGTCAACACCGGAGATTCGTGCCACCTCGGCTCCTTTCGTCTTCCTCGCCCGCGGCGCTGCGGCCGTTTGCCGCCCGCGCCCCGGTCACGCTCAGCCCTGTCGCTGGTTGTGGCGTCGGTTCTCGCAGATCACCCTCACCACGCCTTCGCGGCGGATGATCTTGCACTTGTCGCAGATCTTCTTCACGGACGTGCGGACCTTCATGACGTCTCCTCCGCGCCCGAGCGGGGCGCCTACTTGTACCGGTACGTGATCCGACCGCGCGTCAGGTCGTAGGGCGAAAGCTCGACGGTCACCTTGTCGCCGGGCAGGATGCGGATGAAGTGCATGCGCATCTTCCCGGACACGTGAGCCAGCACGACGTGCTTGTTCTCCAGCTCCACCCTGAACATCGCGTTCGGCAACGCCTCGACGACGGTACCCTCGACTGTGATTCCCTCTTCCTTGGCCATGGTCGACTCCCGTCGGCGGCGGACTCCCCCGCGCTCAGCGCAGGGTCAGCACCCGGGGCCCGTCCGCCGTGACGGCCACCGTGTGCTCGAAATGGGCGGACAGTCGGCGGTCCGCGGTCGCGATGGTCCACCCGTCGGCCGCCGTGACGACCTGCTTGGCGCCCGCGTTGATCATCGGCTCGATCGCCAGCACCAGTCCCGCCTCCAGCACGGGGTCCGGCAGCGCGCGGCTCCGGAAGTTGGGCACCTGCGGCTCCTCGTGCAGCCGCCGCCCGATCCCGTGGCCGACCAGGGTCTCGACCACCGAGAAGCCCCCGGCGTGGGCGTGGTCCTCGACCGCGGCGCCCAGGTCCGAGATCCGCTTGCCCGGCCGCGTCTGCGCGATCGCGAGCTCCAGGCATTCCCGGGTCGTCCGCAGCAGCCGCTCCGCCTCTTCGCTCACGCGGCCCACGGCGAAGGTCTCGGCCGAGTCGGAGTGCCAGCCGTCGCGGATCAGACCGCAGTCCACCCCGACGATGTCCCCGTCGCGCAGCGCGCGCGGCCCGGGGATGCCGTGCACCACTTCCTCGTTCACCGAGATGCAGCAGGTCGCCGGGAACCCGTTGTATCCCTTGAAGGAGGGGATGCAGCCCGCCTCCGCGATCAGCCGCTCGGCCAGGGCGTCGATCTCGGCGGTGGTCACGCCGGGCCCGACGATCATCCCCAGCTCCCGGAACACCTCCGCCAGCACGGCGCCGCTGGCCGCCATCTTCTCGATCTCCGCCGGCGACTTGAGCCTAGCTCGCTGCTTCGAGGACACCGGCGATCCTTTGGGTCACGTCGTTCGGCGACCCCAGCCCGTCGATCCGCTCGAAGCGGTACCGCGCCGCCAGGACGTCCTTCGCCGGCCGGGTCTTCTCGCGGAAGACCATGAGCCGGTTGCGCACCGTCTCCGGGCGGTCGTCCTCGCGCATGGCCAGGTGGCCGTCGCAGACCCGGCAGTCGTCGCCCTCGACGGCCGCCCCGGCGGCGGTCACGTGGCCGCAGGTGCTGCAGGTCAACCGGCCCGAGAGCCGCCGCACGATCTCCTCGTCCGGCACGTGGATCTCCAGCACGATCGGCTCGTCCGCTCCCAGCTCGGCCACCAGGGCGATCAGGCCCTCGGCCTGGGGGGCCGTGCGCGGGAAGCCGTCCAGCAGCCAGCCCGAGCTTCCGGCCGGCACTTCCGCGAGCGTCTCGCGGATCAGCACCATCATCAGGTCGTCGGGCACCAGCTGCCCGGCTTTCAGGATCGCCGCGGTCTGGCGCACCAGATCCGGGTTGCCGGCGGTGCCGTCCGGGCCGAACCCGTCCCGGACGCAGGCCCTCAGGATGGCGCCGGTGGAGACGTGCCACAGCCCGCGGCTGCCGGCCAGGCGCTCGGCCTGCGTCCCCTTCCCCACGCCGGGAGGGCCCAGAAACACCACGTTCAGCGCCAAGGCGCCTACCTCCTGGCCCGCAGCCTGCCCTTGGACATGAAGCCGTCGTAGTGGCGCATGACCAGGTGCGACTCGATCTGCTGCAGCGTGTCCAGCGCGACGCCCACGACGATCAGCAGGCCGGTGCCGCCGAAGTAGAAGGGCACGTTCAGCAGGCGGATCATCATGTCGGGCATGATCGCGATCACCGCCAGGAAGAACGCGCCGGGCAGGGTGACGCGGGTCAGGACCCGGTCGATGTACTGCGCGGTGTGCTTCCCGGCGCGCACGCCGGGGATGAACCCGCTGTTCTTCTTCATGTTGTCGGCCAGATCCACGGGGTTCAGGATCACGGCGGTATAGAAGTAGGTGAACAGGATGATCAGCGCCGAGTACGAGATGTAGTACACCGCGTGCCCGGGCGAGAAGATCGTGGTCAGCGTGTTCACGAACGCATTGTCGCCGAAGAACGAGCTCAGCGTCCCGGGGAACATGATGATCGACTGGGCGAAGATGATGGGGATCACGCCGGCGGTGTTGACCCGCAGCGGGATGTGGGTGTTGGCCCCGCCGTAGACGCGCCGGCCGACGATCTTCTTCGCGTACTGGACCGGGATGCGGCGCTGCCCCTGCGTGATGGCGATGATCCCGGCGATGACCGCGACCATGAAGACCACCACGAGCAGGCCCACGGCCACGTGCAGGCCGCCGGTGCGCAGCTGCTGGAACGTGTTCAGGACGTCGGTCGGGTAGCGGGCGATGATGCCGATGAAGATGATCAGCGAGATCCCGTTGCCGATGCCCCGCTCGGTGATCTGCTCGCCGAGCCACATCACGAACATGGTGCCGGTGGTCAGCGTCAGCATCGTCACCAGCTTGAAGCCCAGGCCGGGCGTCTGGACCACGCCCAGGCGCTCCAGGGTGAAGCTCACGCCGAAGGACTGGATGATGGCCAGGCCGAGGGTGCCCCAGCGCGTGTACTGGTTGATCTTCTTGCGGCCCTCCTCGCCCTCCTTCGCCAGCTTCTCGAAGTAGGGCACGACCGCCTGCATGAGCTGCAGGATGATCGAGGCGCTGATGTAGGGCATGATGCCCAGCGAAAAGACCGTCGCCTGGCTGAGGTTGCCGCCGGCGAACAGGTCGTAGAGGCCCACGAGCGTGCCCTGCTGGCCCTCGAAGACCTGCTTGATGGCGTCGAGGTCGATGCCGGGCGTGGTGATGTGCCCGCCCAGGCGGTAGACCACCAGGATCAGGGTGGTGAAGAGGATGCGCCTCTTCAGCTCCGGGATCCTGAACATGCTCTGGTAGCTGCCGGTGATGTTCAACTCGCCGCTCCCTTTGCGTCAGACTCCGTCGTTCCGGCTCACTCGGACGTCTCGACCGACTCGACCGTGGCCTCCGCGGCCCCCGCGACGACGTAGACCTTGCCGCCGGCCGCCGCGACCGCGTCGATCGCGCTCTGGCTGGCCCGGTCCACCCTGATCGTGAGGTTCTTCGTCGTCAGCTCGCCGCGGGCCAGCAGCTTGACCGGACGGTCGGCGTGCTTGACCAGGCCGGCGTCGGCCAGGACGGCGGCGTCGATCTCGAAGCCCTCCGCGTAGCGGTTCAGCATCTCGAGGTTCACGACCTGGTAGGTCTGACGGAAGATGTTCGTGAAACCGCGCTTGGGCAGCCGCCGGTTCAGGGGCATCTGGCCGCCCTCGAACCAGGCCGGGATGCCGCCGCCGGCGCGGGCCTTCTGGCCCTTGTGCCCGCGGCCGCCGGTCTTGCCCTGGCCGGACGCGGGGCCGCGGCCCCGGCGCTTGCGATCCTTGGTGGCGCCCTGCGGCGCGCCCAGGTTGTTCAGCTTGATCATGCCTACTTCACCTCTTCGACTCGGAGCAGGTGGCAAACCTTGTTCACCATGCCGCGGATCGTGGGAGTGTCCTCGTGCTCGACGACCGCCTGGTGGTGGTGCAGCCCCAGCGCCTCGATGATCCGGCGGTGCTTGGGGGGGCGCCCCGAGGCGCTGCGGATCTGGGTGATCTTCAGCTTACTCATCGGTGGCCGCCTCTCCGGTCGTCGGCGTCTCGGCGGGAGCCTCGGGAGCCGCGGGCGCCGCCTCGGCGGGCTGGCGCGGGCCGCGGACCAGGCCGAAGACCTCGGAGACCGAGATGCCGCGCTTGGCGGCGATCTCCTCGACGGAACGCAGCTGGTCCAACCCGTCCATGGTGGCCTTCCACACGTTGTGCGGGTTGCGCGAACCCAGCTGCTTGGTCAGGACGTTCTTGATGCCGGCGGCCTCGAGGATCGCGCGCACGCCGCCGGCGGCGATGACGCCGGTACCCGCGGCCGCGGGCTTGAGCATCACGTGGCTCGACCCGAACCGACCCACCACCGCGTAGGGGATGGTGTTGTTCAGGATCGGCACGGAGATCTGCCCGGCGCGGGCGGATTCCGAGGCCTTGCGGATGGCGTCCGCGATCTCGTTGGCCTTGCCCAGCGACACGCCGACCTTGCCCTTGCCGTCGCCCACCGCGACGATCGCGTTGAAGCTGAAGCGGCGTCCGCCCTTGACCACCTTCGCCACGCGGTTGATGGCGATGACGGTCTCGGTCATGTCGCTCGTCTCCCGCTCGCGCTCGCGTCCGCGGGGGGGACGCCCGTCGCGCCGGGGGCCGAAGCCGTCGCGGCCGCCCGGGCCGCCCGGTCCGCCGGGTCCGCCGGGTCGGCTACCCCGACGTCCCGGACCTCCACCCGCGAACTGCACGAACATCCTCGGGATCCCCTTCAGTTTGCC
>JAURXS010000513.1 GCA_030654305.1 bacterium
TCGCCGACCACCAGCTGGTCGCGCCCGTTGGCGACGAAGCGCGCCACCACCGGCGGGCCGGCCAGGGACCCGTCGAGGAGCGCGGCCGCGCCGGCCGGCCAGCCCGGCGACCCCTGCGCGACGGGACGCCCCTCGGCGTCGAAGAGGAAGAGGTAGGCCGGCTCGTCGGGCGCGCCTTCGGTGACGGCGTCGACGGGCAGCGAAGCGCAGGCCAACGCCGGGCTCGCCGCCGCCCCGCCGATCCCCTCGACCAGCCACGGGGTGACCGACTCGGTCGCCAGTCGGCGCGCGGCGGCCGGGTCGATCGCCGCCGGCAGGCGGGCCGGATCGCCGGCGCGCAGCGGCAGCGTCCGGGCGGTGAACGTCATCGTCGCGCCCTGGGCCGAGATGCCCTCCATCTCGAAGCCGGTCCACGCCCGCTCGTACGTGCGGGTGGCGGGCCTCCCCTCCTGCCGCAGCGCGGTGGTCGTGCCGGCGTGGAAGGGATCGCGCGCCGAACCGTAGAAGCCGAAGACGTAGGCGTCGTAGACCCCGACGTCCTGGATGCCGTCGGCCTCCAGCAGCCGCAGGCCGTCGCCCTCGCCGTTGACCGTGTTGTCGGCGAGCCGGTCCTCGATCCGCGCCTCGTTCACGTGCCAGACCAGCAGGCCGCCGTCCGGCAGGAAGAAGTCGTACATGCCCGTGTTGCGCGAAGCCTCCTCCAGGGGGCCGGGGCCGTCCGGGTCCTCGAGGTCGCCGCCCATGTAGAGGAAGACGCCGGTCGCCGCATCGCGCACGAAGCCGATGCCGCTCTCGTCCGGCAGCTCGTCGCCGCTCAGCGGCACCCAGCGGTTCTCCACCAGGAAGAACTCGCGCGGCGAGACGCCGCCCAGGATCGCCTGCGGATAGTCGGGTGAGAAGTCGTAGGGCGTGCCGCCGACCGAGCTGCCGCTGTAGTGCTGCAGATATTGGCTGCGCGGGATCTGGGAGGCCGGCAGGTGGATCTCGCGATCGCCGCCGCCGATGGTC
>JAURXS010000514.1 GCA_030654305.1 bacterium
GGGGGCCCAGACCAGGACCGCCCCGTCCTGCAGGCCTATTTCGTCCACGGCGCGTTGAACCTGAGAAGTGATATCGACAAAGGCGTTGCGGGCGTCCGTACCGACCTGGAATTCGACCATGCCCACCTCCGCCGGCACGGACCCGTCCGGTCGGTCCGCGAATATCCTAATAGACCAGGGTAGTTCCCCGATGATGCGATGGCCACCCCTGCCGCGAACGGCCCGGAGCTAGAGATCGAAGTACATCGAGAACTCGTAGGGGTGCGGCCGGCGATTGATGGCCTGGATCTCCGCGCGCTTGATCGACAGCCAGCGCGTGATCAGGGCTTCGGGGAACACGCCGCCCCGCGTCAGGAACTCGTGGTCGACCTCCAGGGCGTCCAGGGCGTCGTCCAGGGAGCGCGGCAGGAACTCCACGGTGTGGGGCCGGCCGTCGGCCGGGGGGTGCTCGGGGCAGTAACCGTCGGCCAGCGGGTCGAGACCGCGCACGATGCCGTCGAGACCCGCCATCAGGATGGCCGAGGCGGCCAGGTAGGGGTTGCAGGTGAAGTCGGGCGGGCGGTACTCCATGCGGCGGTGCTGGGGGTCGGCCACGTAGCTCGGGATGCGCACGGCGGCGCCGCGGTTGCTGCGCCCGAAGGTGATCGCCGTCGGCGCCTCGAAACCGGGCACCAGGCGCTTGTAGGAATTGGTGCTGGGGTTGGTGAAGGCGCACAGCGCGTGGCTGTGCAGCAGCACGCCGCCGATGTAGCTCAGGGCCAGCGGGCTGAGCGAGGCGTAGCCGGACGGGTCGTCGAAGACGTTGCGGCCGTCCTTCATCAGGTACTGGTGCAGGTGCCAGCCGCTGCCCGCGTTGTCGAACAGGGGCTTGGGCATGAAGGTCACCCGCAGGCCGTGGCGCTCGGCGAGGTTGAACAGGATGTACTTCGTCATCACGGCGTTGTCGCAGGTGGTCGGCAGGTCGTCGAACCAGCCCTCGATCTCCTGCTGGGCCTTGGCCCCCACCTCGTGGTGGTGGTAGCGGACCGGGATGTCGAAGTCCCGCATGACCGCGCAGACCTCGTCGCGGAAGTCGTCGTGGCGGTCGTGGGGGTTGCAGGCATGGTAGGCGTTCTGGAAGAAGCGCTCGCGGCTCTCCATCCGGTAGTGGGCGCTGGTGTTGCCCGAGTCGAAGTCCGCCTCCTCGAAGATGTGGAACTCGTACTCCGGGATCCAGCGCGTGGTGTCCGCGACGCCCATCTCCCGCAGCAGCCCTTCGGCGGCGCGCACGATGGTCCGGCCGTCCTGGGCGAACGGGGTGCGGCCGGCGTCGACGTGCTTGACCTCGGCGAACATCGTCAGCGTGGGGCGCTTGCGGAACGGGTCGACGTGCGCGGTGGCGAGATCCGGCAGCAGGACCATGTCGCTGTCCTCGACCTTGAGGAAGCCGTAGCTGGAGCCGTCGAAGCCGATGCCCTCGCCCATGACCTCCGGCGTGAAGCGGTCGAAGGGGAAGGTGATGTGGTGCAGGCGGCCGACGAGGTCCAGGACCTTCAGGTCCACGAACTCGATCTTCTTGTCGATGGCTTCCATGCGCACGGCGGCGAAATTCTGCGACGACATTTCCAGCTCCTTGCACGGATCGGGGCCCCGGGCCCGGGACGGCGGCGTAACCTCGAATATAAGCCGCGGCCGGCCCCCGCAAAGGGAAGAAAACGCCTGTTCATTTCTCGGGAGCCGCCTTGCCCACCACCCCCGCCCGGCCTATGTTTCGCACCGCTGCGCCGACGCGCGAAAGGAGCCGCCCGTGGCCGACCCCGCCGTGACCATCCTGTTCGAGGGCCAGCCCCTCGCCTGCCGCCCGGGCCAGTCGGTCGCGGCCGCCCTGTGGGACCACGGAGTCAAGGTCCTCTCCCACAGCCCCAAGTACGGCCGCCCCCGCGGCGCCTCGTGCGCGCGCGGCCATTGCATGGGCTGCCTGATGCGCATCGACGGCGTCCCCAACGTCCGCTCCTGCCACACGCCGGTCCACGATGGCCTGCGGGTCGCCCGTCAGGACGCCGGCGCCGTCTACGGCCGCCCCATGCAGTCCGCGCTGTCCGGCACCGGCCACCTGCTCCCGGTCGGCTTCTACTACAAGTGGTTCACCAAGCCGGCGGCCCTGTCGAAACTCTTCATGCGCATCATCCGCCCGGTGACCGGCATCGGCCGGTTGCCCGACGAGGCGGCCTGGCAGGCCGCGCCGCCCCCGCCCCGCTCCCGCGACCTCGGCCGCTGGGACACGGTGGTGGTCGGCGGCGGCGCGGCCGGGCTGGCCGCGGCCCTGGCGGCCGAGGGCCGCACGCTGCTGATCGACGATGCGGCCCACGGCGGGGGCCAGCGACGCGAGGCCCTCGACCTCGCCGCCGCCGGGGACGGCGACCCGCTGGCCGGCCTGCACCGCCTGCGGCGCCTGCGCGCGGTCCTGCACGAGCGCGACGCCCTGGTCGCAGCCGCCCCCAACGTGACCCGCGCGCCGGCGACCACGGTGGTGGGCTGCTACCAGCCCGACATGCTGCTGCTGCGCGACGCCACGGGCCTGTCCGTCGCGCGCGCCGACCGCATCGTCTGGGCGGCCGGCGCCCTGGACCAGCTGGGCCTGTTCGACGACCACGACCTGCCGGGCATCATGGGACCCCGCGCCCTGTACCGCCTGGCCGGTCGCGACGGGATCGACCTGCGGGGGCGCGCCGCGGTCGTCTGGGGCCACGGCCCGGACCAGTGGCTGTGCGCCGCCCTGCTGCACGCGCGCGGCGCGCGCGTCGTCCTGGCCCTGGATCCCACCGCCGCTCCCGACGAGGACGCCCTGGCGACCGCCCGGCGGCTCGGCTGGCAGCTGCGCACGGGCATGCGGCCGCTGGCCGCCCTCGGCCGCGCGGGTTCGCTGGCCGCGCTGCGCTTCGACGACGGCCGCAGCGGGACCCGCCCCGAATCCGCCTGCGAGATCGCCGTGATCTGCGGCCGCGGCAAGCCCGTCTACGACGGGGCCTACCAGCTCGGCGCCGACCTCGTGCTCGATCCCCTGCGCGGCGGCTACGTGCCGCGGGACGCCGCCGCCGGACGCTGGGACGGCCGCACCCCGGCCGGCCTGCGCCTGACGATCGCCGGCGAGGCGGCCGGCGCCACGCTCGCCGACCTGCTGGAAGAGGTGACGGCATGAGCAAGCGCATCCTCTGCCGCTGCGAGGACGTGACCATCGAGGAGTTCGGCAAGGCCTACCGCGACGGGTTCGCCGAGATGGAAGCGCTCAAGCGCTTCACCGGCGTGGGCACCGGCTTCTGCCAGGGCAAGGGCTGCCTCTGCGAGTCCGCGCTGGAACTGGCGCGCCTGCGCGGCATCGACCCGTCGCAGATCCCGCTCACGAACATCCGCCCGCCCATCGAACCGCTGACCTTCGAGGAGCTGGCGAGCCTGGACCTGCCGCCCCTGATGGGCGAGCTGGAGGCTGCGCTGCCCCGCACCGACCCGGAGGTGGACTCGTGATCCCCCTGCCCGAAGGGCCAGTCCCCGCGACGGCCGACGCGGTCATCGTCGGCGGCGGCATCAACGGCCTGGCCATCGCCTACGAGCTGGCGCGGCGGGGCATGAAGCGCCTCGTCGTGCTGGAGAGGGACTACCTCGGCAGCGGCTCGACCGGGCGTTGCGGCGGCGGCATCCGCCAGCAGTGGACGACCGCGGAGAACATCCGCCTGGCCCAGGAGAGCGTCGCCGCCTACGAGCACCTGGCCGGCGAACTCGGCCTGCAGACGTTCTTCCGCCAGGGCGGCTACCTGATGGTGACCGAGGACGAGTCCCATCTCGACAGCCTGCGCAAGGCCGTCGCCCTGCAGAACTCCTGCCAGGTGCCCAGCCGCTTCCTGGAGCCGCGGGAGTGCCTGGACATCGTGCCGCAGCTGGACATCTCGCGCCTCAAGGGCGCGACCTTCTGCCAGAAGGACGGCACCGCCTACCCGTTCAGCGTGGTGTGGGGCTACGCGAAGGCCGCGACGCGGCGCGGCGTGCGGATCTTCATCCGCACTCGCCTGCTCGAAGTGCGGCACGACGGCGGCCGCATCACCGGCGTGGTCACCGACCGCGGCGAGATCGCGACGCCGCTGCTGATCAACTGCGCCGGGCCGTGGTCGCGCTCGCTGGCGGCGATGGTCGGCGTGCAGCTGCCCAACCGCCAGGAACGCCACGAGATCATGGTCAGCGAATCGTGCAAGCCGTTCCTGGACCCGATGGTCATCTCCATCAGCGACGGCATCTACTTCAGCCAGAGCATGCGCGGGGAGATCGTCGGCGGCATCGGCGACCCGGACGAGCCGCACTGGGACCGCCCCGCCCAGTTCGACACGCGCAGCCAGCTGCGCTTCGCGGTGCGCTTCGCCCGCGCCCTGACCGCCTACTGGCCCCCGGCGCGCAAGCTGCGCCTGATGCGCCAGTGGGCCGGCATGTACGACGTGACCCCCGACCACCGCCCCATCCTGGGCGGCGTCCCCGGCCTCGAGGGCTACCAGATGGCCTGCGGCTACAGCGGCCACGGCTTCATGCTGGCCCCGATGGCCGCCTCCCGCCTGGCGAAGCAGATCACCGGCGGCGAACCCGACGCGATCATCGACTCGTTGTCGCTAGCGCGCTTCTCGCGGGGCGACATCGAGGCCGACGCGTTCGTGGTGGGCTGACCGGCCGCTTCCGCCGTCCGGAACATAACCTCTCAATATCGCTACAGTTGCGAAAGTGGATTAATTTAGTAATCTATTTGGGTCCGTATCGTTCACCCGCATCCGGAGGTGCAACCCATGCGCTGGATCAAGAATCCCGTCCTGCTCGCCGCCGCGACCGTCCTCCTGCTCGGTCTCGGAGCCGGCGCCGCCCGCGCCGATCTCGCTTTCTACACCACGGCCCTCACCGGCGCCTCGGAGGTCCCGTCCAACGCCAGCCCGGCGGTCGGGATCGCCACGCTCACGGTCGACACCGAGACCCTGGTCGGCACCTACGCGCTGCAGTTCAGCGGCCTGACGAGCGCGCAGACCGCCGTCCACTTCCACACCGCCGCGGTCGGCGTCAACGGCCCGGTCGCCTTCGGCCTGCCCCTGGGCTCGCCGGTCGCCGGCACCTGGAACCTGACCGCGCCCCAGTACGCCAGCCTCGTCGCGGGGTCGATCTACCTCAACGTCCACAGCACGACCTTCCCCGGCGGCGAGATCCGCGGGCAGATGACGCTCGACCACGTCGTCGCCGACGAGAACATGACCCTCGGGGACGTCAAGTCGCTCTACAAGTGATCGCGATCGTGCCGACGATGAGGGCCGTCCCCTGCCGGGGGACGGCCCTTTCGCGTCATCTTGCTTCGTCGAAGATCGGAGCGGGTCAACGATACATCGTCTTGACCTCGCCCCAGCTCGCCGCGTCGGACGGCGTCGGCCCGCCGTAGCTCGTCAACTCCCAGACGCCTTCCTTCACCAAGCCGACACCGGCGGCGTAGGAGCACGGTTCGGCCTGGCGCGACCCGTCGGCGAGCCGCCGACCCAGCGCGTCGTGGGTCGCCTTGCCCGGGGAGGCGGACACGAGGGGCATGAAAGCTTCGACCGTAACGGCTTCGAAGTCGCCGGCCGGCACGGTCAGCGGCCCGTCCTCGGTCACGCAGTAGGTGAACGAGCTCACTAGGCCGGGGTCCACCGAATCGTCGAGACTCCAGTAGATGCGCACGGTCGAGGACCAGCAGCGGTCCGTCGCGACGACGGCCGCCAGCCACATGATCGGCGGCGAATAGCTCGCCACGAAGCCGCCGTCCTCGTTGTAGGCGGCGTGCAGGTAGACGGCGCCCGTGGGTCCCAGGGACCAGAAGTTGTGGTAGACCTGATCCGGCTCGGTCCAGACCAGTTCGACGACGTCCTCGCCCTGGATGACGGCCGGCCCCACCGCTTCGACGATGCGCTCGTGGCCGGCTCCGTCGCTGTACGCCCAGGCGCAGCCGGGCGCCAAGGGTTGGTACGCGATCTGGGCGGGGGCAGGGGCGACGAACGCCGCCAGGGAAAGGACCAAGGCCAGACTCAGCACGTGCCGCATCCCACGACCTCCCTTGCGAACGTGACCGGGTCCACCATGGTACACCAGCCGACGGCGTCAGGACAACAGGTGCCGCAACGCCGGTTCCAGATCCCGGTACTCGAACTGGAATTCATTGGCGCGCAACGCCTTGGGCACGGCGCGGCAGCTCTGCAGCAGCATGGCCGACATCTCCCCCAGCACCAGGCCCAGCACGAAGCCGGGGGTCGTGAAGCCGCTCGGGCGTCCCAGCACGCGACCCAGCGTCCGGGCGAACTCGCGGCGGGTCGGCGGGTCAGGCACCACCGCGTTGACGGGGCCGGCGATCGCGTCGCGGTCCAGGATGTGCAGGATGGCGCGGACTAGGTCGTGCCGGTGGATCCAGGGCACGTAGGCGCGGCCGTCGCCGAGCGGGCCGCCCAAGCCGAACCGGTAGGGCAGGACCAGGCGCGGCAGGGCCCCGTCCTCGCGGTCGAGCACCAGGCCGATGCGCAGCAGCGCCACGCGGGCGCGCCCGTTGTCGGCCTCCAGGGCGCACCCCTCCCACTCGTGGGCCAACCGGCCCAGGAAGTCGCGGCCGCCTTCGTTCTCCTCGTAGAGGGGTTCGGCGCCGCCGTCGCCGTAGTAGCCGACGGCCGACGCGCTGACCAGCACGCGCACCCGCTCGCTCGCGTTGACCGCCGCCGCCACGTTGCGCGTGCATTCGAGACGGGAGCGGCGCAGCAGCGCCTTGCGCTTGCGCGTCCAGCGCTTGGCGGCGATGGGCTCGCCCGCCAGGTTGACGACCGCGTCGCAGTCGCCCAGCGCCCGCTGCCAATCGCCCGGGAAGGTCGGGTCCCCCTCGACGATCTCCACCGGACGCGACAGGCGCGACAGCGCCCGCTTGCGGTCGCGGGTGACGCACACGACCTCGTCGCCGCGCTCGATCAGCGCGCGGACGACCGCCCGTCCCACCAGGCCCGTACCGCCGGTCAGGAACACCTTCATGCCGAGTTGTCCTCTCTGGAGTCATCCGGGTGCGAAGCCCCGGGAGGATACCCGCCGCCGCCTCGCCTGTCCAGACCTGTCGCGGACGCGCCCGGCGGCGGTCGCGTTGACACCGTGGCGGCCGCCCCCTATCGTCCTCGGTGCAGGCACGCCGCATCGAACGCCCCGCGCCCCGCGGCGGCCACCACCGGGAGGGTCATGACCTACGATTTCTTCGACTGCGAGGTCCGCGACGGCGTCGCGACCCTATCGCTGTTCGGTCCGTCCGCGCCCTCGCTGCAGGAACTCGGCGACGA
>JAURXS010000515.1 GCA_030654305.1 bacterium
ACCCGGCCGCCGTCCGGTCTTTCATCGAGGAGGTCGCCCGTGGCTGCTCCTGATCCGGTCGTCGCCGGGCGCTTCGGCCCCTACGGCGGCCGCTACGTGCCCGAGACCCTGATGCCCGGCCTGATCGAGCTGGAGGCCGCCTTCGCCGCGGCCTGGGCCGACCCGGCGTTCCGCTGCGAGCTGGACGCGCTGCGCCGCGACTACAGCGGCCGGCCGACTCCCTTGTTCCGGGCCCGCCGCTTCGGCGAGGTCCACGGCGGCGGCGCCGAGGTCTGGCTGAAGCGCGAGGACCTCAACCACACCGGCGCCCACAAGATCAACAACAGCCTCGGCCAGGCGCTGCTGGCGCGGCGCATGGGCAAGCGGCGCGTGGTGGCCGAGACCGGCGCCGGGCAGCACGGCGTGGCCACCGCCGCGGCCTGCGCGCTGCTGGGGCTGGAGTGCGTCGTGCACATGGGCGAGGTCGACATGGCGCGCCAGGCGCCCAACGTCGAGCGCATGCGCCTGCTCGGGGCGCGCGTGTCGCCGGTGGGCAGCGGCAGCCGCACGCTCAAGGACGCCACCAGCGAGGCGATCCGCGACTGGGTCGCCAACGTCGGGACCACCCACTACATCCTGGGTTCGACCGTGGGCCCGCATCCCTACCCGACGATCGTGCGCGAGCTGCAGTCGGTGATCGGGGACGAGGCGCGCGCGCAGTTCCTGGCCGCGACGGGCCGGCTGCCCGGGACGGTCGTGGCCTGTGTGGGCGGCGGCAGCAATGCGCTGGGCATCTTCAGCGGCTTCCTGGCGGATGCGGGCGTCGCACTGGTGGGCGTGGAGGCCGGCGGCTCGGCGGCGGGCCACTCGGCCGCGCTGGGGCGCGGCGCGCCCGGCATCCTGCACGGCACCTACTCCTACCTGCTGCAGGACGAGGACGGCCAGGTCGTCGAGGCGCACTCCGTCGCCGCGGGCCTGGACTATCCCGGCGTCGGGCCGCAGCACGGCCACCTCAAGGACACCGGCCGCGCCGTCTACGAGGAGGTCGACGACCGCGAGGCGCTCGCGGCCTTCCACGCGCTGAGCCGCCTGGAAGGGATCATCCCCGCGCTGGAGTCCAGCCACGCCCTGGCCTGGGTCGCGCGCCGGCAGGCGCGGTCGCCCGCGCTGACGGAGCCCATCCTGGTGAACCTCTCGGGCCGTGGGGACAAGGACCTGGCCGACCGCAAGCTCGATCCCGCCGGAGGCAACCCGTGACGAAGCTCGAACGGACGACCCGCGACGAGCGCGATGCCGGCCGCAAGGCCCTGGTGCCCTTCTTCACGGCGGGCTACCCGAGCGAAGCCGCGTTCCTGGACCTGGTGCGCGCGGCCGCGGACGCGGGCTGCCGCACCGTCGAGGTGGGCATCCCGTTCAGCGATCCGGTGGCCGACGGGCCGCTGATCCAGGCTTCGAGCCTGGCGGCGCTGCGCGGCGGCATGACGCTGCGCCGCGCCCTGGACCTGACCGCCCGGGCCACGGCGGCGACGGGCGTGGGCGCCGTCGTGATGAGCTACGCGAACCCCGTGCTGCGGCTGGGGGCGGCGGAGTTCGCGACGCGCGCCCGGGACGCGGGCGTGGTGGGCGCGATCCTGCCGGACGTGCCGCACGAAGAGGCGGCCGAGTGGCGCGGCCCGCTGGCGGAGGCGGGGCTGCCCCTGATCGAGCTGATCGCCCCGACCACCGACGCCGCGCGCGTCGCGATGATCGCGGGGGAGGCCCGCGGCTTCCTCTACCTGGTGGCGCTGACCGGAGTGACCGGCGCCGCCGCCGACCCGGCGGCCCACGCCGCGGCGCTGGTCGGCCGCGCCCGCGCCGTCACCGACCTGCCCTGCTACGTCGGCTTCGGCGTGGCCGAC
>JAURXS010000516.1 GCA_030654305.1 bacterium
CAGAACGACTTGAGCCCCTTGGTGAACATGATGCAGTCGAGCTGCGCGCGGTACATGCCCTCGTTGCAGTAGCCCGCACCCTCGAAGGCGCCGACGACCCCTCCCAGGCCCGACTTCGCGAACCAGGCGTCGAGCTCACGCTGGTGGGTGAGCGACAGCTCCTCCCCCGCCGCCACGGCCGCGTCCACCTCGGCCTGCGGCGCGCCGGCGCGCATCAGCTTCGCGATCAGATCGGTGTTCTCGCCGCGCCGCTGCTGGTAGACGGCGTCCGCGGCGTCGTGCTCGGCCTTGGGCCAGACCGTGGGCACGGCCGCGCCCGCAGTGGCGAGGTCGCCCCACTTCAGGCCGCCGGGGGCGAGCAGGGCGGTGATGTTGCGCTCGCGGGGCTCGACGCCGCGCGGGTAGAAGTCGTTGTAGGCGGTGCTGGAGGAGTAGTACTCGTCCGCGAGGCCGGCGAAGCCGTGGCCGAACTCGTGCACGAAGACGTAGGGGCTCCACTGGTTGTCGCTGGTGAAGGTGTTGAACAGGTTGTAGATGCCGCCCCCGCCGTAGCGCTCGTGGTTGACCATGATCGACACCACGTCGTAGGGGACGCAGGCGGCCGCCTCGCGCAGCGCGCGGTTGTCCTCGGTGAGCAGGTAGCGCTCCGAGCCCAGGGAGTTGAAGGTGCAGCCCAGGGCGGTGTTGCGGTGGACGCCGCGCTCGGGCTCGTCGCAGCCGCTCTGCTGCGAGGGCCGCAGCACGCCGCGCACGTTGATCCGGCTGGCCAGGGAACGGAAGGGCTCCTGCCCCAGCAGGATGTCCGCGAAGCGCCGCACGTCGCGGTCGAACTTCTCGGCCTCGGCCGCGGTGTAGCCCTCGCCGAGGATGGCGATGTCCAGGCAGGCGTGCGGGTCGCCGGCGAAGACCGCCTCGACGACGATCGCGTCCGCGGGCAGCGGGTCGCGCCGGACCTCGACCGCGGCCGGGTCGATCTCCTGCGCGAAGATCTCCGCCATGGTCCCGTCGGCGCGCCGCGCCTCCAGGGAGAAGCGGATCGGCGCCTTGGGCAGGGGCATCAGCACCGACTCGTGGTAGGTGCGGCGCACGCCCGCAGCGGCGGGGCCGGTGGTCGCCCACTCGCCGAAGTAGGAGTCGAAGCCGCGCGAGAAGATCACCTCGCCGGTGGCGACGTCCGTCGCGACCGCCAGGTAGCGCCCCAGGTCCAGGCAGTCGACCAGGTGCACGAGGTTGCCCGCCCAGGTCCCCTGGCGGTGCACGCGGTCCAGGGCGACGATCTCCTCGCCGGCGGCGCCGGTGTGGAAGTAGTCGACGCGCAGCGTCTCGTCGCGGAAGCGGTCGGCGAAGGCCGGGACGGTGTCCGCGGCGGCGGCGACTGCGAGCAGGAGGGACAGCGTCATCGTCGCGGCCAGGATCGCTCTTTTCATCGATCTTCGCTCCGGGTTGCGGGGATGGAGGATTCGGCGTCGCCCGGCAGCTCGTACCAGGTGCCCTTGCGCTGCCCGCGACGGGCGAGCCGGCCCTCGGCGACCAAGCGCTGCAGGTGGGCCTTGACGGTGTTGCGGTTCGCGCCCGTCAGGGCCGTCGCCGCGCGCACCGTGACGCGGCCGTGCGAGCGGACCGCGGCGAAGATCATCTCGGACAGCGGCGGCAGGGGCGCCATCCGCTGTTCCTGGTCGATCCGCTGCATGAGGTTCGTCACCTGGCGGGCCAGGCAGTCCAGGAAGAAGGCGGACCAGGCGGCGTTCGCGGCGCCATCCTCCCCGGCCCCGGCATCGCGCAGGCGGCGCGCGGCCTCGTCGTAGGCGGCGCGCTCGTCCTCGAAGACTCGGTCCAGGGAAGCGCTGGTCGCGTAGGCGTAGCCGTGCTTGAGCAGCAGCAGGGTCGCGAGCAGGCGCGACAGCCGGCCGTTGCCGTCCTGGAAGGGCTGGATGGCGAGGATGCCGCCGGTGACCGCGGCGATGGCGAGCAGGGGGTGGACGCGGTCGCCGTCGAGATCCGCGGCCGCGTCGGCGAGCAGCGCGGCGAGACGACGCGACGGTTCGGGATCGGCGCCGGAGGGTGCAGCGTCGGGGGGCGCCGCGTCGGGGACGGCGGGGACGGCCTCGAGGAAGACGTCCTGCGGCAGCGGCTGGCTGCGCGGGCGGCCGCGGTGGCGGGCGTCGCGCTCGGCGTGGCGCAGCAGGAACCCGTGCAGCAGGCGCACGTGGTGCTCGGTCAGGCCGATGTCGCGCCAGGATTTGACGACCATCTCGAGGGCGTCGGCGCAGCCGGCCGCCTCCTGCTCGTCGCGCGAGGCGAAAGCGCGGGCCTGGGGGCCGAAGAGCAGCCGCTCGACGGCGCGGTCGTCCATGGCCGCGCCGTCGAGGCGGATCGACGAGCCGACCGTCTCGACCGTGGCCACGCGCTGCAGGGCCGCCAACCGTTCCGGGGGCAGGATCCCCGGGCGCGACCAGCGGCCCTTGAACTCATCGACGGTGCCGACGGCACGCAGCATGCCGGGCGTGATGATCTCGGTGTGCCTACCCTCCATGGCGGCGGCTCCTTGGGCTGTTCCGGTTGCTTGGGGGTTATGGGGTTGGTCGACACGATGGGCGAGTCTTCACCCCGGTGCGGGGGGACGCTCGTCGGCCACATCCTGTGGCCGGCTCGCTCGACTTCCAGGCTGCCCCGCCATCCGTGGCGGGGCAGCCTTGCAGACGCCCCCCGAACCGGGGTGAAGAC
>JAURXS010000517.1 GCA_030654305.1 bacterium
GAGCCCCCACACGCTCAGCACCAGCCACGCCGACTCGATGGCGGCGCTCGACAGGTTGAAGTCGTAGACCAGCGAGACCAGGATCAGGCCGGAGCCGACGGCGTTGGCCAGCGAGTAGCGCGGGTCCTCCTGGCGCAGGCGGCCGGACTGCAGCAGCGCGTAGGCGGCGAGCGTGAGCGCGACGCCCAGCAGGCCGGCCAGGTCCGGCGGGCCGGGGATCACGCCGGCGCCTTCGCGAAGAGGTTGCGCACGCGGGCGAGCCAGTTGCCGCGCTCGTCGATCAGGCGGCGCAGGGTCGGCAGGGCGTCGCGGGCCGCTTCGTAGCCGCAGCGGCGGCAAGCTTCGGCGTGGCGGAAATCGGACCAGTGGTACGCGGACACGTCCGGCGAGATCACGAAGTCGGCGGTGCGGATCACCAGGGAATCCAGGCGCAGCCGGGCGACGGCGTCGCTGCGCAGGATCACGTCCATGCCGGTGCGGTACTCGGCCTTGCCGGGCGCGAACGACGGGATGTCCACGGCGATCACCAGTTCCGCGCCCAGGTCGCGGCAGGTCTCGATCGGCACGCGGTACGGGGCGCCGCCGTCGACGACCAGTCGGCCGGAACGGGCCAGCGGCGGGAACACCCCGGGCACCGCGGCGCTGGCGTAGATGGCGTCGAGCAGGTCGCCCGCGCGGAACACCACGCGTTCCCCCGCGACCAGGTCCAGCCCCACGGCCGCGAACGGCAACCCGATCTGGGCGAAGTCGCGGGCGTGGAACATCTGCGCGAGGGGATGGCGCAGGCGCGATTCGTCGACCAGGCAGGGGCGCGTCACGGTCTTGACGGCGAGGAACTTCTTGTGGAGCGTGTCGACCAGTTCGTGGAAGCGGCCGGCGTCCTCCTCGGAGCCGGAGCCCTTCGGGACGAAGGGCGCCCAGGTCTCCAGGAACTCGGGGTCCTGGGCGAATCGCGCCAGCCGGCGCCAGGACTCGGCGGCGTCCAGGGTCTCGGCGTAGAGCCCGCCGACGATGGCGCCCATGCTGGTGCCGGCGAGGCACGACGGCACGAGGCCGGCCTCCTCGAGGGCCTGTAGGACGCCTGCGTGCGCCAGGCCGCGGGCGCCGCCGCTGCCCAAGGCGAGGCCGATCACCGGGGTCGCGCTCATGCGGGGGCTCGTTCCGGTTCGGGTGGGGACGATCGTCGCCATTGTACGTTCCGGCGCGGCGCCTGACAACCGCCGCGAACGTGCCGGCGGACCCGGGGTTGTGCTACAATGTCAGGACCCTGCGGAACGCCGCCCGCCACGGTCGCGACGCGCCTTCCGACACCGCTGCCAGCCTGGAGGCTCCATGAGATCCCGCCCGACCACCGTCGCGGTCGCCCTGACCGCGATGTGCCTCGTCGCCACGACGTTCGTCGCGACTGCCGCCGCCGCCCTCCCCGCGCCGTCCGCCGCTGTGGAACGCGCGCTGGCGGACCCGGACTTCGCCGGCCGCCGCGCCGACGGGACCATCGCCGTCTGGGTGTGGTTCGCGGACAAGGGGCTGCAGGGCGACGCCCTCGCGCGCGCCCTGGACGACGCCGAGCGCTCCCTGGGCGAGCGCGCCGCCGCCCGACGGGCGAAGACGGCCACCGCCAAAGGCAGCCGCCTGGTCGACGCCACCGACCTGCCGCTGCACCGCCCGTACCTCGACTCGGCGCTGGAGACCGGCGCACGCCTGCGCCGCGAATCCCGCTGGCTGAACGCGGCCAGCTTCGACGCG
>JAURXS010000518.1 GCA_030654305.1 bacterium
GAAGTAGCGGTCGACGTACAGGACCGTCGGGTGCGTGACTGAGCCGATGAAGTCTTAGGGACCTTCCAGGACGCCTGCGCGCAGGACGTCGTAGCCCGTCACGCCGGTCTGGTCGAGTGCCGTCCAGTTCACCATCACGCCGCCGGCCACGTAGAACGCCGTAACGTTGAAGGGATCGCCGCCCGTCCCGTGCGGATCCAGGGGGTTGTCGTAGTCCGGCGCCTCGGGGACCTGGGTGCAGCCCAGGGCCAGGACGATCGCGGCCAGCAGGGCGAACAGCGGCAGGCGAGCGGTCATCATCCGTCCTTTCGTCACCACCGCAGGCTCCAACCCACGTGGAAGCCGGAACCAGCCGTCGCGGCGGCGGCCGCGACCTCGGGCGGCGGCGCCGGCGCCGGGCCGGCGCCAGCCTCGAGCGAGGGGAAGCGCAGCCAGGCGTCGATCACGCCGATGACGACGGCCCCGACGGCGACGGCCGCCGCGGTGTCGCGCAGCTTGCCGGCGTCGTCGGCCGCGGACCACGCGTCGGCGGCCTGGGCGCGGTAGAATGCGACGTCGGTCGGCAGCAGCGCGTCGCGGTAGTTCGCCATGGCGAGTTCGTAATCGTCGCGGTGGTTCTGCACCGCCAGTTCCCCCGCCAGGGCCGTCAGCAGCCCGCCGACCTCCGCGGCGGTCAGGGCCCAGCCCAGCCGGGGCCGGCCCTCGTAGCGCTGGCCCAGGCCGGCCAGCACCAGGCTGTAGGCCACCGCGTCGCGGCGGCTCATGGGCTGCAGGCGCAGGTGCCGGCGGACCACCGCATCCTCCGCGTCGATCCGCATCTCGACGTCCAGGGGCAGCATCCCCTTCAGCGTGGCCGACAGCGCGTGGCTGCCCGCGGCCACGTCCAGGGCGTCCAGCGGCAGGGTGCCGAGGTCGCGGCCGTCGAGCCGCACGGCGGCGCCGGGAGTGCCGGTCAGCAGCAGGGTGGCGCCGGCGGCGGGGCCGGCCAGCAGAAGCGCCAGCGCGGCCGGCGCGAGGACACGACGAAGGGCTGGGATCATGGCTGACGCTCGCCTTCGGTGGTGCGCGACGGCTCCGGGGATCGCCTGCGGGAGGGGACGTCAACGTCCCGCCCCCGTCACGGGTTCCCAGTATAGAGAACGCCCCCTGGCGCGGAAAGGGCTTTGTCCGCACCCGGGGGCAGTTCATGCCGAGAGTCCCGTTTTAGCCGGCCAGCGTGACCTTGATCACCTCGCGGCACCCCGCCGCGCGCAGCCGGGCGAAGTACACGCCGGAGGGCAGGCGGCGCCCCGCGTCGTCGCGCCCGTTCCAGGCCGCCTCGTGACGGCCCTCGGCGCGCCGCTCCGCGACGAGCGTGCGCACGATGCGGCCGCGGGCGTCCAGCAGGTCGAGGCGCACGTCGCCGCCGCCGGCCGGCACGTCGTAGCTGAACGTGGTGCTCGGGTTGAAGGGGTTCGGCGCGGCACCGCGCAGCGCGTAGGCGGCGGGCGTCCCGCCGTCGGGCGCGCCGGTGAGCGCGTCGGGCGCCGTCGGCGGGCCCTCGTTGCCGGCGCGGTCCACCGCGGCCACCAGGTAGAACCAGGTCCAGGGGTCGGTCGCGCGGTCGATCCAGGCCGTCAGGGCGGTTTCGCCCAGGAGGTTCTCCGGCGCGGGCGCGAAGCCGGGGACCGCGCCGCGGTAGAGCCGGTAGCCGACGATGTCGTCGTCGGCCGGCGCGCCCCAGGCCAGCAGGTTGCCGCCGGCGGTGTAGGCGACCGTGAAGGCGCCGGGCGACGCGGGGGCGAGGTTGTCGAGGGAGCTGCCGCTGTCGGGCGGCGCGTCGAAGACGACCCCGAGTTCCTCGGTGCGGGCGCGCACGAAGAACGTCGTGGGGCGCGGCGCGGCGACCGTCGCATCGTAGAGCGTGGGCACGACCACGGAGTACAGGTCCTCGAGGTCGGCCGGGACGGTGGCGAGGTAATCCCACTCACCCGGGGGCCACGAGCGGTCGGCCGCGGCCTGCGGGTCCGGCGTGGCGCCGGTCGCCGTGCGCGCGTCGACGCGGCGGTAGACGGAGTAGCTCAGGATCGGCGCGTCGCTGCCGTCGCGGTCGAACGAGCTGCGCGCCCAGCGCAGGCGCACCTGCCCGCCCTGGTCGTCGGGGACGTCCGCGACGGCGTCGATCACCGGCACGTCGCGCAGGACCTCCAGCGTCAGGCTGTCGCAGCACGGTCCGGTCGGCGAGAAGTCGTGGCCGAGCACGGCCCGCCAGGCCGGGATCTGGCCGGCGCCGTTCAGGACGGTCCAGGTCGCGTCGTTCGTGATCGGCTGCAGGCCCGTGCCGTTGT
>JAURXS010000519.1 GCA_030654305.1 bacterium
GGCCGACACGGTATCGCCCTCCTCGACCATGACTTCGGCGAGGCGGCCCGTCGCGCGCGCCGCCACCGACGCCTGGTGGCGGGCTTCGACGTAGCCGTTGGTCGTCAGCACGACCCCGCCCTGCTCGGCCGGCCCGCCGCCGCCGCTGCGGGCCGTGGCCACGGTGACCGTGGCGGGCCGCGACACGAAGACCAGCACGGCGATCACGACGGCCGCCGCCAGCAGGAACCAGGGCCAGCGCCGCGGTTTCCGCCGTCCCTGCCGTTCCTCGTCGGAAATGCGCAACTTGCCCAGATCGGCGGATGCCGCGCCGCGTCCGTCAGCCACGGGGCTCACCTTCTTCGTTCGGGGTGCCGGGGCGAATGCCACGGGTCGGGAGGCGATAGTCTAGGCACGGTCCGCGTTCCGGTCAAGCGGGCCCCGACCCGGGTCTAGTAGTCGCTCCCCATCGGCAGGGCCTCCAGCTCGCGCGCCGTGAAGACCGGGCCCTCCTTGCAGACGTAGGTGCCGCCGATGTTGCACCGGCCGCACTTGCCCACGCCGCACTTCATGCGGTTCTCGAGCGTGGTGACGATCTGCCCGGGGGCGAAGCCCAGCTTGTCGAGCACGGGCATCGAGAACTTGATCATGATCGGGGGGCCGCAGACGAAGGCCAGGCCGTTGCCCGACGGCGGGGCGTACTGCTCGAGCGCGGTCGGCACGAAGCCGATCCCGCCCTTCCAGTCGGGGGTCTCGCCGCCGGGATCGACCGTGGTCACCAGCTCCACGTCGCTGCGCGCCGCCCAGTCGTCCAGCTCGTGCTTGTAGACGAGGTCCGCCACGCTGCGCGCGCCGTAGACGATGCGCACGGCCCCGAACTCGTCGCGGCGGTCCAGCACGTTCCAGATCAGGCAGCGCAGCGGCGGCAGGGCGATGCCGCCGACGACGAACAGCAGGTCCTTGCCGCGGTACTCCTCGAGCGGGAAGTGGTTGCCGTACGGCCCGCGGAAGCCGATGACGTCGCCGGCCTCCTTGCGGCGCAGCACCTCGGTCACCTTGCCCACGGCCCGGAAGGTGCACTCGATGTGGTCCTTCCAGGTGGGCGGCGAGGCGATGCAGAAGGTCGACTCGCCCTCGCCGAACGCCGAGTACAGGCCGAACTGGCCGGCCAGGAAGCTGAACGACTCGCGCATCTGCGGCTCGACGAAGCGCAGCTTGAGCGTCTTGACGTCGGGCGTTTCCTGACGGGTCTCGAAGATCTCCATCAGGTGCGGCGTGTAGAGCCTCATCGCGCACCTCCCTGGCCCGCGGGGGCCGCCTCGAACACCTGCAGCACCTCGACGAGGTCCATCCCGGCGGGGCAGGCGTCCACGCACCGGCCGCAGCCGGTGCAGAGCAGGTGGCCGAACTTCTCGGGGTAGTAGACGAACTTGTGATAGATGCGCTGCCGGTAGCGCAAGGACTGGCGGGGTCGCGGGTTGTGGCCCGAGGCGTGCGCCGTGAAGTGGTCGAAGGCGCAGGCGTCCCAGTTGCGCACGCGCTCGCCGCGGCGCCAGTCCCCCTCGTCCACCACGTCGAAGCAGTGGCACGACGGGCAGACGTAGGCGCAGGTGCCGCACCCCACGCACGCGTCCGACAGCGACTCCCACACCGGGTCGTCGAAGCGGCCGCGCAGCGCGGCGGCCGCCGCCGCGACGTCCAGCGCGAGCGTGCCGGCCTTGCCGGGGGCGGGCCGTCCGGCGTCGGCGGGGGCCGCGGTCAGCGGTTTCGGCGCGCCCTCTAGCGACGCCTCGCCGGCCGCGGTCAGGGCGCAGACGGTGTAGCCGCCCTCGACCGGAGAGATCATCACATCGGCCTTAGGCGCCCACGCGGGGTCGACCCCCGCGGCGGCGCAGAAGCAGCTCTCGGGCGACGGCGCCGTGGCGCAGCCGAGCGCCACCAGCAGCGTGCCGGCCCGCCGGGCTTCGAACGGCTCGTCGACGTAGTCCCAGCGCATGACCGCGTCGAGCGCGCGCACGCCCGCCACGTCGCACGGGTGCACGAGCAGCAGCACGGTCGGCGGCGCGTCCAGGGGCGCCTCGACGAGCTGCGGCGGGTTCGCCGCCAGGTCATACGCGAACAGCGTCTCGTGTCGCGGCAGCAGCCACTCGCGCGGGGAGACCGCCGTGCGGCCGTAGTCCCAGGCGACCTCGCCGGCGTCGCGGACCGGCGCCCAGACCGGTCCCGCGGGCGTGACGACGGGCGCGACGATCCGGCGCTCGCGCAGCAGGGCGCTCGTCCAGGTCTTGAGATCGTCGACGGTCCAACGCAGGTCCACGTCCGGCCTCCTCTACAGGATGAACGGCGCCTGGTCGTCCTGGCGCCCGAACAGCAACGGGGAGCGCTTCTCGTCCGGCGACGGCGGCCCGAAGGCGTTCAGCGCGGCGCGGTTGAGGTGCGCGGAGAGCGCGGCCAGCGGGATGCCCACGGGGCAGGCGTCGCTGCAGGCGCCGCACTCGACGCAGCGGCCCGCCTGGTGGAAGGCGCGCGTCACGTTCCAGACCCAGTTGCCCGCCGGGGTGGGCGACGAGTCGATCCAGCGCGGTCGCGTCTTGTCGGCGACGCAGCGCACGCAGGAACAGGTCGGGCAACCCTCGCGGCAGGCATAGCAGCGCAGGCAGCGCGAGAAGGCGGCGCTCCAGAAGGCCCAGCGCTCCTCGGCCGGGACGTCGGGGCCAGGCACGCCGTGGATCTCCCAGGCGGACCCGCCGATCGCCGCCGCCGGCGCGCCGGTGCGCTCGTAGACGCGCACGCGCGCCGGGTCGAGCTGCTGCTCGGCCTGCAGGCGCGCGATCGCCTCGCGCCGGCCCGGGCCGGCCACGATGCCGAACACGCCCTGCGGCTCCTCGCGCAGCCGGCGCAGCAGCAGCGGCACCAGCGGCGTGGCGGCGTCGGCGGCCGTGAACAGGC
>JAURXS010000520.1 GCA_030654305.1 bacterium
ATGACGCCGATGTTGGTGACCGGCCCTGGCGCGCCGGCGGCCGGCTTGCGAGAACTCGACGACGCCCCGGTGTCCGTGGACGCGAAGATCAGCCAGAGCAGGCCCACGCCGGCGGCGACGATCGCGCCGAGCAGCGCGAACTGGCGCTGGCGTGGCGTCATCCGCTCGGCCAGTTGCGCGCCGAGGCGGGTGGCCGACTGGCGAAGGGCGGCTGCGGAGGGAGGCAGGGGCGACACCATCACTGGCCTCCGCGGCGGAAGACGAAGACGTTGGTGGTCTCGCCCGGGCGCAGGTTGTGGTGCTCGACAGCCACGGCCAGCACCTGTCCACCCGAGGGGCTGTCGGGCCGGTCGAACTCCTGCTCCGCCAGCACCATCACGGCCTGGCTCACGTTCTGCAGCAGGTACTTCTCACCCACCAGACCCCGGCCCTCGTAGCGCCGCATCAGCGAGAACCTGGCTTCCGCCCAGAGCTGGATCAGCTGGTTGAGCTCGTCCACACGGATGTCGGGCGGCACGCGGTCGGACGCCATCGCCAGGAGCAGCGTCTTCAGCCCCCGGATGTGGTTGGGGGCGGTGCCCAGCGGTGTCTGCGAGCCCGCGGCGCCGGTCGGTGACTGCATCGCCTGCAGCGCCCGTTGGCCGGGGTCGCGGATGACGATGGTGTCGGCAGGTGTGTCCGCCTTGCGCAGCACCAGCGTGTAGGTGGCGTGCGCCGACGAGATGAACAGGTTGACAGGCTTGGGCGAGTCGCCGACCGGGCGGATGTAGATCTCGCCCTTGTCGCGATCGCACTCCAGCACGATCTCTCCTGCCGGGTTCACGGCCGGCAACGCGGCAGCGGGCGGTGCCCCGTTGCTGCCGCTGGAGGACGGCGCGGCAGGGCCGCAATTGCTGGAATGGATGTTGCCGAACACGTCCGTGATCGGGGCGCCCTCGATGCGGATGCGCGTGGGCTCCTTGATCGACAGCACGGCCTCGACGGCCACGCCGTCGCGGGCATCCAGCACCTGCAGCGCGGTTGCCGGGGCTGCGGCTGCGAGCAGGCCTGTCAGGGGCGCCCATGCGGCGACCGAACGGAACCAGCGGGGTGTCAGGGAACCTGGCGCCATGGCCACCCTCGCTGCCGGGGCAGCGCGGCGAAGGCGCAGCGGCCGGGAGTCACGGCGCGGCATGGGTCACCTCCTTGAAGGTCTTCAGGTGCATCCGGCCGCCGCTGTATGCGAAGCCCACCTCGTAGGCCTTGGCGTCGTTGGCCGTTTCCAGGCCGTTGACCAGCGTGCGCAGCCGGCCGCG
>JAURXS010000521.1 GCA_030654305.1 bacterium
GCGTGGTCTTCGTTGAGGAGTTGGACGAGGTGCCGGCCGGCGGAACCGTGGTCTTCAGCGCCCACGGCGTCTCCCCGGCGGTGCGCGCCGACGCCGTCCGGCGCGGCCTGCGCGTCATGGACGCCACCTGCCCGCTGGTCACCAAGGTCCACCGCCAGGTCGAGCGCCACGCCGGCCGCGGCCGCCACATCCTGCTGATCGGCCACGCCGGCCACGACGAGGTGATCGGCACGATGGGGGAGGCTCCCGACGCCATCACCCTGGTCACGTCGGCCCGGGACGCCGAGACGGTGGAACTGCCGGAGGGCCGCGACCTCTTCTACGTGACGCAGACGACCTTGAGCGTGGACGAAACCAGCGAGATCGTCGAGATCCTGCAGCGCCGCCGGCCGGACCTGTCCGGACCCGCCCACAGCGACATCTGCTACGCCACGCAGAACCGGCAGGACGCCGTGAAGGCGCTGCTGGCCGAGGGGATCCAGCGTCTGCTGGTGGTCGGTTCGGCCAACAGCAGCAACTCCTTGCGCCTGGGCGAGGTGGCGCGCCTGGCCGGCGTGCCGGCCGACCTCGTCGGCGGCGCCGCCGAACTGCCCCACGCGGAGCTGGCGTCCCTGCATCTGGTCGGATTGACCGCCGGCGCCTCGGCTCCCGAGTACCTGGTCCAGGAGATCGTCCGCTATTTCGAGGCCGCCGGTTGGCGGGTCCAGCCCTGTATCGTGCTGGAAGAACACGTGAAATTCGACCTCCCGCCCGAGCTCTCCTGAAACCAGATCCTTTAAGTAGACGTATATGCAGTTATGCAGTACTTTGACTTTGACAGTCGCAGATGAGGTCGTTAATTTATCGGCAACTTCGGACCGCGGCCACCCCGGCCGGCGAGATCGGTGCGGAAGCCGTCGTGCCGACACCGCAGGTCGCGCCAACACCAAGGGGTCCGACGTGGACAAGAAGCTCTACGAGATGCAAGCCGAACTGTGCAAGACGCTCTCGAACCCGAAGCGTCTCGAGATCCTGGACATCCTGAAGGAAGCGGGCGAGATCTGCGTCAACGAGCTGGCCGAGCGGCT
>JAURXS010000522.1 GCA_030654305.1 bacterium
TTCGGCATCTGCCTCGGCCACCAGATCCTGGCCCTGGCCCTGGGCGCGCGCACCTACAAGCTGAAGTTCGGCCACCGCGGCGGCAACCAGCCCGTGCGCGCGCCGGCGGGCGGCCGCGTGGAAATCTCCGCGCACAACCACGGCTTCGCCGTCGACCCCGCCACGCTGCCCGAGGGCGCCGCGGTCACCCTGGTCAACCTGAACGACGGCTGCTGCGAGGGGCTGGCGGCGCCGGCGCTGCGGGCCTTCGCGGTGCAGTACCACCCCGAGAGCGCGCCGGGGCCGCGCGATTCGCTGCGGCACTTCGACGACTTCGTCGCCCTGATGGCGGCCGCGCGCGGGGAGGCGACCCATGCCCAGGCGTGACGACCTGCGGACCATCCTGATCGTGGGCGCCGGACCGATCGCCATCGGCCAGGGCTGCGAGTTCGACTACTCGGGTGTGCAGGCCTGCAAGGCCCTGCGCGCCGAGGGCTACCGCGTCGTGCTGGCGAACTCGAACCCCGCGACGATCATGACCGACCCGCAGCTGGCGGACGCGACCTACGTGGAGCCGCTGACCGACGGCTTCCTGGAGCGCATCATCGAGCGTGAGCGGCCCGACGCCTTGCTGCCCACCGTCGGCGGCCAGACGGCGTTGAACCTGGCCGTGGAGCTGGCCGAGCGCGGCACGCTGGAGCGATTCGGCGTGGAGCTGATCGGCGCCCGCCTCGAGGCGATCCGCACCGCCGAGGACCGCTCCCGCTTCAAGGCCGCCATGATCGCCGCCGGCCTGCCGGTGCCGGTGAGCCGCTTCGTGCGCGCGGCCGGCGAGGTCGCCGACGCCGCCCGCGAGGTGGGCTTCCCCGCCCTGGTGCGGGCCTCGCGCACCCTCGGCGGCGCCGGCGGCGGCGTCGCCCGCGACCTCGCCGGGCTGGAGGCGGCTGTCGCGCACGGCCTGCGCCAGAGCCCCGTCGGCGAGGTGCTGGTCGAGCGGTCGCTGCTGGGCTGGAAGGAGTACGAGCTGGAGGTGATGCGCGACGGGGCCGGCAACTTCGTCGTGGTCTGCGCGATCGAGAACCTCGACCCGATGGGCGTGCACACAGGCGACAGCATCACCGTGGCGCCGGCCCAGACGCTCACCGACGTCGAGCTGCAGGACCTGCGCGACCTGGCGCGGCGCGTCACCGACGCCGTGGGCGTCGAGACCGGCGGCAGCAACGTCCAGTTCGCCGTCGACCCGCGCACCGGCGAGACCATGGTCATCGAGATGAACCCGCGTGTCTCGCGCTCCTCGGCCTTGGCCAGCAAGGCCACCGGATTTCCCATCGCCAAGCTGGCGGCCCTGATCGCCGTCGGCTACACGCTCGACGAGATCACCAACGACATCACGGGCGTCACACCCGCCAGCTTCGAGCCCAGCCTCGACTACTGCGTGGTGAAGATCCCGCGCTGGAACTTCGAGAAGTTCCCCGGCGTGGACGCGACGCTCGGCCCGCAGATGAAGAGCGTGGGCGAGGCCATGGCCATCGGCCGCACCTTCCCCGAGGCGCTGAACAAGGCGATCCGCAGCCTGGAGATCGGGCTGGACGGGTTCGGCGCGGATCTGGCGGCACGCTACGCGCCGGAGGGGGATGCCGCGCGGCGGCCGACCGCCGACCGGCTCTTCCACCTGGCCGCCCTGCTGGGGGACGACCGCACGGCCGGCGCGCTGGCCGCGGCGGACGCCGGTTACGATCCCTGGTTCACGGCGCAGCTCGTGCGGCTGCTGGACTTCGAAGCCGGGCTGCGCGCGGCGCCCGCCCTGGACGAGGGACTGCTGCGGGCGGCCAAACGGCTGGGTTTCGCCGACACGCAGATCGCCCGCCTGCGCGGTCTGGACCCGGCCGCGGTGCGCGCGCGACGGCGCGAGCTGGGCGTTGTGCCCTCGTACTACCGCGTCGACACCTGCGCCGCGGAGTTCGCGGCCCGCACGCCCTACCTCTACTCGTGCTACGAGCGCGGCTGCGAGGCGGCCCCCTCGTCGCGACCGAAGGTCGTGGTCCTGGGCGGCGGGCCCAACCGCATCGGGCAGGGCCTGGAGTTCGACTTCTGCTGCGTGCAGGCCTGCTGGGCCCTGTCGGC
>JAURXS010000523.1 GCA_030654305.1 bacterium
GGCCGCTACGTCGCCAAGTGCACCGTCTCAGAACGCAATTTGGCAGCCATGTTCTCGCTGATCAGATGATGTCCAAATCACCGAACACCCTGTCTCGAGCCTGAGTAGGCACGGTGACGGGGGTTACTGAAGGGCTCCTGCGCCAGGAGGGCGCAGGAGCCCGTAAGTCAAGCGCTCCGGGCACACGAGGTGCCCGGAGCGCGTCCCCCGTCACCGTGCCTACTCAGGCGCCGCCTACTCGGGCACTCCGGTCATACCGTCCGCCTTGCGCCACAACGCCCCCGAAGAAGCCGGCTGCGCGAGCACGAGCTGGTTCCCCGTGATCTCGACCGCCTCCCACGCTCCGGTCTCCGGATGGAATCGCTGCCAGATCCCGTTCGCCGGGAAGGCCACCGGCCAGGTGTGGTCGTTGTGGTCGAAGTTCAGGGCCACGACGATCTCCGCCTGCGACGACACGGCCCCGCCGCGCCAGTAGCAGAGCGTGCGGTCGTAGTGGTCGGCGTCGGCGGCGCGCCAGGTGAACCAGGTGCGCTCGGAGGCCAGGGCGGCCTCGTCGCGGCGCAGCCGGATGAGGTTGCGGTAGACGGAACGCAGGGACTGGTCGCCGGTGGTCCAGTCGATCTTGTAGGTGGTCGGGTCGCTCGGGCGGAACTCGTCGCAGCCGATCTCCTGGCCGTTGTAGAGCATCGGGATGCCGACGCTGGTCAAGAGGGCGAAGGCGCCCAGCTCCGACTTCTGACGCCCGCCCACCGCCTGCGCGTCGACCGAGCCGTAGGTGTCCACGGCCCAGGCGATGCGGTTCTCGTCGTGCGTCTCGAGGGACTTCACGTCGCTGAAGCCGTCGCCGTTGACGCCGTCGTACTGGCTGTTGGCGCCGATCACGTTGGCCGAGGCCCACATGTTGCGGCAGCCGAAGCTCCAGCAGCCGAGGCTGATCGCGGTCGAGCCGCGCCAGGCGAAGCCGTTCTGGGTCAGGTTCGTGGACATCACCTGCAGGAAGTTGTTGCCGCCGCCGCCCCAGGCGTCGGTGTGGTTGCCGCCCCACTGGGCGTCGTAGCCGTGGGTGACCGAGTTGCCCTCGTTGGGGTAGCGGAAATCCTCGCCGATCAGCAGCAGGTCCGGGCGCGCGGCGCGCAGCTCGTCGCGCAGGTACTCCCAGGTGGCCCAGCCCTCGCCGGCCACGTAGTCGAAGCGGAACCCGTCCACCTTGTACGTGTCGACCCAGTGCAGCATCGCGTCGCGGACGTGGGCCTTCAGGGCGGGGTCGCTCCAGTTCAGCTCGACCATGCCCCAGGGGTTCGACTCGGTCGTGGTGAAGTGGTAGGTCCCGGCGAAGGTGTCCAGCTGCCGCAGGATGCCGCCGCCGGCCTGGTGGTTCAGCACGACGTCCAGGATGACCGCCATGCCGCGCTCGTGGCAGCGGTCCACCAGCAGGGCGAAGAAGTAGGGCGTGCCGTAGGCGGGGTTGGGGGCGGCGTACAGCACCGGGTCGTAGCCCCAGCCATTGTACGAGGGGGCGTTGACGGGCATCAGCTCGACGGCGTTGACGCCCAGGTCCACCAGGTTGGGCCCGGCGTCCAGGCCGCTGATGATGCCGGCGAAGGTGCCGGCGGCCGAGAAGTCGTTCGGGGCGATCTCGTAGATGACCAGCTTGGTGCGGTCGACCGGGGTCGCCAGGTCGCGGATCGACGGCAGGGTCCGCCCGTACAGGGCGTTGGCCTGCGCGGGATCGCCGCCGGCCTGGACCTCGGGGGCCATGGGGTCGGTCAGCCAGGTGACCACGCCGCCCTTGCGCAGGACGAACTTGTAGGCCTGCACGCCCGCCGGCAGGTCGGTGCCGTAGCGCCAGGTGACGCCGTCGCCGTCGGGGACGAAGGCGTAGGCCGCGTTCTGGGTGGCCCAGCCGTTGAAGGCGCCGGCGAGGTGGACCGAATCGGCGGCGTAGACGCGCAGGACGAAGCTGTCGGGCTGGGCCTGGACCATCGAGGAAGACGTCAGCGGGGCCGCCTCCTCGGCGCCCCCCGGAGCGACGGGCCGATCGCTCGTGCAGCCGTGCAGCAGCAGGGCCGTCGCGAGCAGGGCAGACCAGACCAGCAGGGACCGCAGCGCTTTCATGGGACTCCCGTCGGATGGGTCGAAGTTCATGTAATGATAACACAAATACGAGCGGGCTCCCAGTCGCCTCCGACCGGCCGACAGGCCCCCTTGACGCCGCCGCGGCGCGTGTTACTCTCCACGTCTTGGACCATTTCCGGCGCGATCGCCAGGCGGGGGAGACCCCCGTCGCGCACCTGCGCCGCCAACCGGGAGATCATCATGCGCCATCGTCCCCTGCTGTCGTCGCTCGCCGTCCTGCTGGCCGGCATCGTTCTGGCGGCCGGCTCGCTGCCCGCCGCCGACGTGACCTTCGTCCACCGCGCCCCCGGCGCCAAGGAGGTCACCCTGGCCGGCAGCTTCAACGGCTGGAAGGCCTTCGATCTGGCCCTGAAGGACACCGGCGGCGGCGTGTGGGCCGTCGTGGTGCCCCTGGACGAGGGGACCTACGAGTACAAGTTCGTGGTCGACGGCGCCTGGCGTCAGGACCCGACCAACCCCGACGGCAAGGACGACGGCTACGGCGGGCAGAATTCGGTCGTGGTCGTGCCGGCCGGGGCCGCCAAGCTGACCGCGGGCGGCGGCGAAGCGCCGGCCGGCCTGAAGGCGACTCCCGTCGCGACGGCGGTGGCGGCCGCGCCGGCGGGCACGCTCGCAGGTACGACCGCAGGGACGACCGTGTTCTCGCACAACGCCGGCAAGGGCGCCGCCTGCTTCCTGGCCGGCGAGTTCAACGGCTGGAACCCAACCGCCGACCGCATGGAGGATCCCGACGGCGACGGCACCTTCACCAAGGCGCTGACGCTGGCCCCCGGCCGCTACATGTACAAGTTCGTGGTCGACGGCAACTGGCTCGCGGATCCCGCGGCGACCGAGTCGGCCGAGGACGGCTTCGGCGGCAAGAACTCCGTGGCCGTGGTGGGGACGGGGGTGGCGGCCGCGAAGCCTGCCGCCGCCGTCGCGCCGGCCGCCGTTGCAACGGCCGCCGCCGGCAAGACGCGGTTCTCCTTCGACGCCGGCGGCAAGGTCGGCGGCTGCTTCCTCGCCGGCGAGTTCAACAGCTGGAATCCCACCGGTCAGGGCCTGACCGATCCCGACGGCGACGGCGTCTACACCGCCGACGTGGAGCTGGCCCCCGGCCGCTACATGTACAAGTTCGTCGTCGACGGCAACTGGAAGCAGGACCCGCAGAACCCCGAGGCCGTCGACGACGGCTTCGGCGGCAAGAACTCCGTGATCACCGTGGGTGCGGGCGGCGCCGCCGTCGCGCCGGCGCCCGCGCCCGTGTCCACGCCCGTGCCCGCGCCCGCCGCCGGCGGCGCCCCGGTCGACGTCACCTTCACCTACACGCCGGTCATCTCGGGCGTGCAGAACGTGTTCCTGGCCGGCTCGTTCAACGGCTGGAGCGACGCGGCCCTGCGCCTGACCGACCCCGAGAACGACGGCACGTACAGCGCCGTGGTCCCGTTGGCCCCCGGCAACCACCAGTACAAGTTCGTGGTCGACGGCAACTGGCAGCAGGACCCCGGCAACGCCGCGGTCGAGTCCGACGGCTTCGGCGGCAACAACTCCCTGGTGGTGGTCAAGGCGGGGGCGGCGCCCCTGAAGGCGGCCGAATCGGCCGCCGTCCGCGCCGCCACGGGCAC
>JAURXS010000524.1 GCA_030654305.1 bacterium
GCAACGCCGGCCGTACCGGAGTCCCGCCCCGCGGCGGTCCTGCCGCCCCCGCCCGTCCGTCAGCGTGCGCTGGCTTCGGACACCGCTCGCCGGGCGCTGGCCGCCTACGGGGCGGCGCCCCCGCGCACCACCGCGGCGGTCGCCGACACGGCGGACGGCGCCATCACCGCGGACAGCTCCATCACCGCTGACAGCCTGGGCGCGCGCGCGTCGCTGCTGGGCAAGGCGGCGGCCGACACCGTCCGCACCCACGGCCCGGCCATCGAGGCGGCGGCTCGCGAGACCGGGCTCGCGCCCGAACTGGTCCTCGCGGTGATCATGCAGGAATCCGGCGGCGACGCCCGCGCCGTCTCTCCCAGGGGCGCCCGCGGCCTCATGCAGCTGATGCCGGCCACGGCCCGCGAGCTGGGCGTGCGCGACCCGCACGACCCGGCGTCGGGGGTCCGCGGCGGCGCCCGCTACCTGGCGAAGATGCAGGAGCGCTACGGCGGCGACCTGACCCTGGCCCTGGCGGCCTACAACGCCGGGCCCGGCAACGTCGACCGCGCCGGGCGCAGCGTGCCGCCCTTCCGCGAGACGCAGCAGTACGTCGCGCGCATCACGGACATGTTCCGCCGCCTGACCGGCACCGCCGGCGAGGCGCCGGCGGTGAAGGAGGATTCATGAGCCACCACGTCGACACGGCGCTCCCGGCGCCGGAGGACTGCGAGCGGCTGACCGGCCTGCTCGCGAGCGAGGACCGCGAGTACCGGCGTCTGCTGCGTCTGGCCGTGCGCCAGAACCGCTACATGCGCCGCCAGGACGTGCCCAGGCTGGAGTTCAACGCCCGCGAGTGGGGGCGCTACCTGCCGTCGGCCCGCGAGGCCCGCTCGCGACGGGAACGGTTCCTGCTCGAGGTCGGCGGACGGCTGGGCATCCCCCTCGGGGAGCTGCGCATGTCCCGCCTGTCCCGGCGCGCCGCCGGCAGGCAGGGGGAGGAGTTGCGGCGGGTCCTGGGGGACTGGGAGCGGACCGCGACCGACCTGGTGCGGCAGAACTCGCTCAACGGCGTGCTGGCCCGCTTCTGCCTGGACCTGGCCGCCGGGGAGGCGGCCGTGTTCCGGCGCGGCGTGGCCGGGCAGGCCCCCTGCTACGACGATCGCGGCCACCGGCCGACCGGCGGGTCGGCCAACGTCCTGGAACGCCAGGCCTGAGGGAGTGAGATGAGCCTCAACAGCATCATGCGGATCGGGCTGAGCGGCATGTTCTCGGCCGGGGCGTCCCTGCAGACCACCGGCCACAACATCGCCAACGCGAGCACGGCCGGCTACAGCCGGCAGCGGACCCTGACCGGCGCCCAGCGCGGCCAGTCGCTCACCTACGGCGTGCTGGGCACCGGCACCCAGGTGCTCGACGTCCGGCGCATGACCGACGAGTTCCTGACCGGTCGGCTGCGGGCGCAGGACGCCCGCCTGAGCCAGTTCGACACCGTGGACCTGGCGCTCGGCGACGTCGAGGCCGTCTTCGGCTCGGTCGAGAACAACCACCTCGGGACCGTCATGAGCGAGTTCTTCAATGCCTGGAGCAGCCTGGCCTCGCCCCCCGTCAACCTGACACTCCAGGAAAACGTCGCCGACACCGCCGACCGGCTGGCCGCCGGATTCCGCAACATGAGCGCCTCGCTCGACGAGCTGTCCCGGGACCTCGACACGCGGCTGCAGAACGGCGTCGACCGCCTGAACGCGCTGCTGAACAACGTCGCCGACCTCAACCGGCTCATCGTCATGAGCGAGTCGTCGGCCACGTCAGCCAACGACCTGCGCGACCAGCGCAGCGCGGTGCTGGACGAGATCGCGCAGCTGACGCAGGCCGAGGCGATCGAGCGCGACGACGGCACGGTCGACGTCCTGATCGGGGGGCGCACCGTGGTCACGCGCGAGCACGTGCAGGCGCTGACCGTCGCGCGGGACGACGGCGACGGCACCGGCGCCGGCGCGGCGCGGGTGACGACCGTCGCCGGCGGCTACGACGTGGAACTGGGCGAAGGCTCGCTGCAGGGGTTGATCGAGGCCCGCGACGAGCAGGTGCTGCACGCGCGGGCCCGCCTGGACGAGGTGGCGGCCGCGCTGATCGAACGGGTCAACGCGCTGCACTCCCAGGGCCGCACGGCCGACGGCAGCGGCGTGCTGTTCTTCACCGGCGACTCGGCCGCCAACATCGCGCTGAACCCGGCCCTGGCGGACGACCCGACCCGCGTGGCGGCTTCCCGCTCCGGGCTGGAGGGCGACACCGACATCGCGCTGGAGATCGCCGCGCTCGGCCAGTCCGGCACCTCGGTGGTGGAGGGCCGGAGCCTCACCGAGATGTTCAACTCCCTGGTCCTGGACCTCGCCTCCCGCAGCGCGGCCAGCGGTGATCGGCTCACCTCCCAGACCCAGCTCGTGGAGTCCCTGGGCACGCGCCTGGATTCGATCCGGGGCGTCAGCCTGGACGAGGAAGCGGCCAACCTGGCGCTGTTCCAGAACGCGTACGAGGCGAATGCCAAGGTCATCGCCATGGTGCAGGACATGTTCGACACCATCCTGACGATGGTCTGACCGGAAGGACGCCCATGATCACGAGAGTGACCAACAGCCACATCGCGAGCCTGATCTACAAGAACAACAACGCCAACCTGCTCAGCCTGACCCGCCTGCAGGAACAGGTGTCCAGCAGCTGGCGCGTGAACGACTACGCCGACGACCCGCAGGGAGTCGGCCTGATCCGGCAATACGAGTCGCTGCTGCTGGAGAACGGCCAGTACGCGCGCAACATCGAGCGCGCCCGCACCATGGTGCAGCAGACCGACACCGCGCTGCTGGACCTGGTCGAGGCGCTGCGCGACGCGCGCGAACTGGCGCAGCGGGAGGTCAGCGGCTCCGCCTCGTCCGAGACCAACCGGATCGGGGCCACGGCGATCGGCGCCATCGTGCAGCAGGTGCTCGGGATCGTGAACCAGTCCGTCGAGGGGAACTCCCTGTTCGGCGGCTTCCGCACCGACATCGCCTCGTTCGTGCGCGTGGGCGGGGAGATCGTCTACCAGGGCGACCTCGGCATCATGGGCGTGCAGATCGGCGCGCACACCAACATGCCCGTGAACATCCCGGGCAGCGAGCTGATCGGCACCGCCGCCTCGACGCTGCTGGGCATCGGCGACCTGGCCCCGGCGCTGACCGCCGGCACCTCGCTCGACGACCTGGCCTACGGCGAGGGGTGGGAGCCGGGCCTCGTCCAGTGGACGGGAGCCGACGGCGTGCAGATGCAGCTCGACCTGTCCGGCGCGGGCACCGTCGGCGACGTGTTGTCGCTGCTGAACGCGGCCGGGCTGACCGCCTCGCTGTCCGCCGACGGCTCGGGACTGCAGGTCGCCGACCCCGCCGGCGGCCCGCTGACCTTCGGCGATCCCGCCGGCGGCGATACGGCGCTCTCCCTCGGCCTGGTCGGCAGCTCGGCGGACGGCGTCGTGACCGGCACGGACGTGAGGGCGGCCCCGGACTGGACGGTCGCCCTGGCCGACGTGCCCTCGCTCTCGGGGCAGCTGCCCCTGGGCTCCCTGCAGGTGGAGGTCGACGGCGCGACGGCGACGGTGAACCTCGCGGGCGCCACGACGCTCGGCGACGTCCGCACCCTCTTCGAGTCGGCCGTGACGGCCGCCGGCCTGCCGCCGCTGGCGCTGCAGCTGGACGGCGCGGCCCTGAACGTCAGCTCGGCGTCGGGCACCGCCTTCACGATCTCCGCCCTGCCGTCCGACGGGACCGCGGCGGCCCTGGGCCTGCTCGGCGAGGGGCACCCGCAACGCCTGTTCGGCGTCCTGGACGACCTCCAGGCGGCCATGCAGGCCAGCGACCTCGACGGCATGCGCCGCGGCCTGGGCGAGCTGGAGGCCCTCGAGGAGCACCTCTTGAGGCTCGAGACCTCCCTGGGCGGCCGCGAGACCATGCTCGACTGGATGGAGGGGCTCAACGCCGAGCACGACATCGCGCTGAGCCGCAACCTGTCGGACATCCGCGACGCCGACCTGATCCAGCTGTCCTCGGATCTGAAGATGGCCGAGACGACCTACCAGGCGAGCCTGATGGTCTCGAGCCAGTTGATGCAGATGAGCCTGTTCGATTACCTGTAGGCGAGTGCGACACGAAGGAGTGGCCATCATGGTGCAGAACGAAGGTGCGGCGACCCTGACCTTCCGCGACGGTCTGGTGGGGTTGCCCGATCTGAAGCGCTGGATTCTGGTTGACATGGATCCCCCGCTGCCGATGAAATGGCTCCAATCCCTGGACCGGGTGGCTTTCCGGGTGCCGGTGGCCGATCCCGGCTACTTCCATGGGGAGTACGGTTTCGAAGTCCAGGCCGCGGTGCTGGACCGGCTGGGGGTGTCCGATCCCGAGGATCTGGTCGTCATGGTCATCGCGACCGTGGCCGTCGGCGGCGCCAGCGTCACCGGCAACCTGTCGGCGCCCTTGCTGGTCAACTCGAAGAACCGCAACGGGTTGCAGATGGTGTTGGTCGACGAGCGCTGGAACCTGCGGCATCCCATCGACCAGGCCCGGTTCGGGCGCGCCTGCCGCGAGGCCCGGACGGTCGGGGTGGCGGACGGCCGACCGACGGCGGTGGACAAGGAGCGCACCGGCGGGTATGCTGCCGGCAGCCGCGAGACCGGCAACGTCGCAGACCTGGTCGGGACGACCTAGACACGGGCTCCGGACGCCGCGCGGGCGGCGTCGGGACGTGTTCGGCACGAGCGGGACAGGCAAGAGCGGGACATGGAGGTCACGTGCTCATCCTCAGTCGCAAACGCAATGAGAAGATCATGATCGGGGACGACATCTCGATCATGATCGTCGATATTCGCGGCGATCAGGTCCAGGTGGGCATCGACGCCCCCCGCAGCATCCCCGTGCACCGCCACGAGATCTACGAGGAGATCAAGAACATCACCCTGAAGGCCGCCGAGTCGCCGCCGCCCGATCCGAACGCCTTCCCGGGCAACGGGGGCGCGGACGGGACGAAGCAGGGCTAGACCGGGGGAATCAGGCTTGACGGTCGAGACAACGGGGTGCCGGATCGGCATCCCGTTTCCGTTTGGGGGAGAGGCGGGCCAGCGTCTGGCCCGTGGCCGCGAGTTCTTCGGTCAATCGGGATTCCAGGGCCCGGTCGAGGTCGCGGATCACGACCAACGCTGGCTGGAGCTCCGGCGGCGGTTGACGACCGTTGGCGGGGTCGAACCGCTGGGCGAGTTCACGCAACAGGCGGCCGCGTTCTTCCAGGATGGGGGTGCAGTCCTTCAGGTCGCCTTTATCCAGGCAGGCCCGCAGGGCGTGGGACAGTTCCAGCAATTTGAGAATACTTTCATCCATCTCACACTGCCAAGCAAAGTTCCGATTGAAGCTCGGAAGTGGTCTCCGACCTCGTACCCGTGTGTTGACCCGCAACATCCGTGCCCGTCCCAGCGATGGCGCGGTCCGGTCGGCGGCGCGCCGCTTCGGCCGTGCCGGGGGGGATCGCGCGCCAGGCCGCCAGCAGGGGCAGCAGGACGCGTCGGATGTCCGCGATGTGCTGGACGTCGGCGTCGAGCCGCAGGGCGGTCAGTTCCCGCAGGATGAAACCGTAGAGGGAATCCAGATTGGTCGCCACGTTGCCGCCGACCTCGCGGTCGAGGCTGCACTGCAGTTCCAGGACGATCATCTGGGCGCGGCCCACGTGCCGTCCCATGGTCGGGAGGTCGCCGTCCCGGGCGGCGGCCCGGGCGCTTTCCAGGAAGCGCAAGGCTCCTTCGTAGAGCATGACGATCAGCCGCTCGGGACTCTGGCTGCAGATCGTCGTCTGCTGGTACTGGCGGATTCCCTGGT
>JAURXS010000525.1 GCA_030654305.1 bacterium
GGTGGCCAACTCAAGTTCCTCGGTCCCAGCATCGTCGCGATCGGCTTCGCCCGCCACCATCCGGCCTTGAGGCCGACCTCTCCTATGCGCCACCACCTCAAACAAAGACCCCAACCGCTTCGCGATCGGGGTCTCCGTCAACTTCTCTATAACTCGTCGCTAATCTGAAACTTGTTGGCTCCCTGAGCGGGGTACGAACCACCACCCCATCAGTCAACAGCCGCTCCCATCTCCACCGATAGAAATGGCCCCGAGCACGCGCCCGGGGCCACTCCCTATCGCCACCGATTGTTCGATCTATTTCACCAACACCATCTTCCGCGTCACCACGTCCCCGGGCGTCTCCACCCGGTAGAAGTACACTCCGGAAGCCGCGCGCCCGCCGGTGCGGTTGCGGCCGTCCCACACCGCCTGGTGCGTGCCGGCCGGCAGCTCCTCGTCGAACAGGGTGCGCACGAGCGAGCCGTCCACCGCGTAGATCCCCAGCCGCACGCGTTGCGCCGTGGGCAGGTCCAGGCGGATCGTCGTGGACGGATTGAACGGGTTGGGGAAGTTGTCGTAGACGCGGAACGCCAGCGGCGTCGGCGCCGGGCCGTCATCGTCGATGGCCGTCTGCGGCTGGGTGACCAGCAGGCGCTGGTCGCCGGGCACGTTCAGCATCAGGTGGTGGTAGCCGTCGGGCCAGAGGATCTCGACCGAGTCGGCGACCGCCGCCGCCCCGAGGCCGAACTCGACGGTCAGCGAGCCCTGCGACAGGAAGCCCGAGCCGCCGTCGACCTCGCGGATCATGCTCATCCCGCCCGCCACGACGCGCACGCGCGCGCCGATGGCGTCGGTGTTGAGGTACGGCGCGGACAGGTCCAGGTGCAGCCAGTGGTTGCCCGTGGAGTCCGCCACGTCGTTGCGGAACAGCTTGTTGGTCTCGCCCATCATGCTCGCCATGTAGAGGTCGAGGTCGCCGTCGCCGTCGTAGTCGCACCAGGCGACGCCGTTGGTGCTCGAGTCGTCGGCGATGTTCAGGCCCAGGTGCGTGGGGGCCGCGTTGCTGAAGAGCCAGCCCACGGGGTTGCCCGCGTCCGGACCGTCGTTGCGGAACAGGCGGTTGGGCGCCGGGTCGCCGGCGGCGTTCCAGTGGTTGCCCAGGTAGAGGTCGAGGTCGCCGTCGTTGTCGTAGTCGGCCCAGCCGATGCCGGAGCCGTAGAGCCCGTCGTCGAGGCCGACGTCGTACAGCGGCGCGATGTCGACGAACTGGAGCGTCGGACCGGCCTTCTCGGCGGTGTTGTCGCCCGCGTCCTGCACCCGGTCGTGCGGCTTGCCCGCCGCCACGCCCGTCGAGACGTTGTGGTACAGGAAGTTGGGCCCGTCGTTGCTGACGTAGAGGTCCAGCAGGCCGTCGTTGTCGAAGTCGCCCCACGCGCAGCCCAGACCGCTGGCGTTGTCCACCAGGCCGACCTCGGCGGCGATGTCGGTGAATAGCCATTCGCCCGCGTTGCGGGGGTCCGGGCCGTCGTTGCGGAACAGGCGGTCGGGCTGGCTGTCGTAGTTGGCCAGGTAGAGGTCGGGGTCGCCGTCGTTGTCGAAGTCGCCCCACGCGCAGCCCATGGTGTAGCTGCCGTCGCCGATGCCCGTGCTGTCGACCGGGGCCACGTTGGTGAACACCCAGAGCGCGAGCGTCGTCGGCTCGAGGCCGTCGTTCCGGTAGAGGCGGTTCGCGCCGTTGTTGCAGAGGTAGAGGTCCAGGTCGCCGTCCTGGTCGTAGTCGGCCCAGGAGCAGCTGCGGCCGCTGCCGCCGTCGTCGGTGCCGGTCTCCACGCCGATCTCGGTGAACGCGCCGGCGCCCTCGTTGCGGTACAGGCGGTTCGGTGCCGGCGTCCCCTCGCTGACCTGCATGTAGGTCTGGTAGAGGTCGAGGTCGCCGTCGCCGTCGAAGTCGCCCCAGGCCACGCCCTGGCCGTAGCCCTCGGAGGTCATCGGCGGCACCGAGACGTCGGCGAACAGCCAGTTGTCGTGCTCGCCGGGGTCGGCCCCGTCGTTGCGGAACAGGTGGCTCGTGGCGTCGGCCGAGTTCTGGTAGACGATGCGGTTGGTGATGTAGAGGTCGTGGTCGCCGTCGTCGTCGTAGTCGCCCCAGGCCACGCCGCGGCCGTTGCCGTCGTTGCCGACGCCGCTGCCGTCCTCGGGGGAGACCAGGACCCACTGGGGCTGGGTCACCAGCACGGACTGGTCCCAGCCGGCGGGGGCGGGCTCCTCGTTGCCGACGCTGTCGGCGGATGTCGTGTAGAAGAAGTACGTCCCGATGCCGTCGGGAAGCTCAAAGAGGAACGGCGTGCCGTCGGTCTTCGAGCCGAACAGCATGAACGGTCCCTGGTCGTCGCCGTGGCGGTACCAGAGGTCCACGCGCGCGACGCCGCTGACCGCGTCCGCGGCCGCGTACGTCACGTCGAAGGGCAGGCCCTGGAAGGCGAGGACCACGGGCTCGACCGCGGAGGCCGGCGGGCTCGCGTCCTGCGTCGTGGTGACGGTGTTCGACCACAGCGAGATCAGCAGCTCGGCGTCGCGGGAGCGGACCCGGTAGAAGCCGGTGAAGGCGTCGGCCAGGCCCGTGAAGACGTGCGAGGTGTCGGTGATCCAGCCGCTGGTGGCCAGCACCGTGGCGAAGGCGGCATCGGCGCTCAGCTCGGCCTCGTAGGTCACCGGCGCGTTGCCGGAGACGGGATCCCAGGCCAGCACGAGCGAGTCGCCCCCGGTGATCGCGGGCAGCGCGGCCAGCAGCGGGCGGCCCGGCCCGCTCTCGATCACCTCGAGGCGCTGTCCGGCCGGCACGTTCGTGAGGTTCTGCTCGATCCCAGAGGGCCAGCGGATCAGGATCGAGTCGGCCGCGGTCGCGGCGCCCAGGCCGAACTCGACGGTGAGCGAGTTCTGCGACAGGAAGCCGGTGATGCCCTCGACCTCGCGGATCATCGACGTCGCGCCGACGACGCAGCGCACGCGCGCCCCGATCGCCGACGTGTTCGCCGACATCGACACGAGGTCCAGCTGCAGCCAGTGGTTGGTCTGCGCGTCGGGCACGTCGTTGCGGAACAGGAAGTTCGGCGTGCCGGACATGTTGCACAGGTAGATGTCCAGATCGCCGTCGTTGTCGTAGTCGGCCCAGGCGGTGGCCGTGGTGTTCTCGCCGGCGCCGATGCCGGCGCCGCCGGCCGGGGCCACGTCGGTGAAGACCCAGCGCCCGGGGTTCAGCGGGTCCTCGCCGTCGTTGCGGAACAGGTGGTTGGGGGCCCAGTCGCCCGTGGCGTCGGTCCAGTGGTTGCCGACGTAGAGGTCGAGGTCGCCGTCGTTGTCGTAGTCGGCCCAGCCGGTGCCGGCCGTGTAGGCGGGGTCGTTGAGGCCGGCGCCGCTGACGGCAGTGACATCCTCGAAGTGGTTCACGCCGGGCACGCGATGGTAGAGGCGGTTGGCGCCGTCGTTGGCCAGGTAGAAGTCGAGCCAGCCGTCGTTGTCGTAGTCGCCCCAGCTGGCGTTCATCCCGTTGCCCACGTCCTCGATGCCCATCAGCGCGGCCACGTTGGTGAAGACCCACTGGCCGGGGTTCAGGGGATCCTCGCCGTCGTTCCGGAAGAGGCGGTCGGGCCCGTTGTTGTAGTTGGCCAGGTGGAGGTCGGGATCGCCGTCGTTGTCGAAGTCGATCCACGAGCAGCCCATGGTGTACATGTCGTCGCCGATGCCCGTGCCGTCGGTCGGCGCGATGTTCACGAAGAGCCACTGCCCGGGGTTGAGCGGGTCCTCGCCGTCGTTGCGCCACAGGTAGTTGGGGCCGTCGTTGCAGAGGTACAGGTCGAGGTCGCCGTCGAGGTCGAAGTCGACCCAGGTCGCGGCGCGGCCGCTGCCGGCGGGATCGGTCGTGCCGGTCTGGGGCGCGATGTCGGTGAACGACCCGTTGCCGTTGTTGCGCCAGAGGTGGTTGGGCGCCGGCCCGCCCACGGCCATGTTGGACTGGTAGACGTCGAGGTCGCCGTCGCCGTCGAAGTCGCCCCAGGAGACGCCCTGCCCGTAGGCGGGGTCGGCCATGGCGCCGGTGGTGACGTCCTCGAAGAGCCAGGAGTCGGGGTTGCCCAGGTCGGCTCCCAGGTTGTGGAAGAGGTGGTCGGTGTCGTCGTTCGGCAGGAACCACACGGGCCGGTTGGTGATGAACAGGTCGTAGAGCCCGTCGCCGTCGTAGTCGCCCCACGCGGCGCCGCGGCCGTTGCCGTTGTTGCCCACACCGGAACCGTCGGCCGGGGCCACGTTGACCCAGTGCGCCGGCTCCACGACGACCGTCTCGTCGGGCATCGGCGGCGCCGCTTCCACGTTGCCGATGTTGTCGGTGGCGATCGAATACAGCTCGTAGGTGGTCGGGCCCTCGGGGTTGGTGAAGACGAAGGGCTGACCGTCGGTCCGGGTGCCGAAGAGCGTCCACGGGGCCGGGGCAACCCGGTAGTAGAGGCCGACCGAGGCCACGCCGCTGCCGGTGTCCGAGGCCAGGTACGCGACGCTGAACGGCACGTCCTGCTGCGGGCTGGCGATGGCGTTGAGCGACGAGACGGGGGGCGCGTTGTCCTGGAGGGAGCCCACGGATCCCGACCAGCGCGAGGCGATGCCGCCCGCGTCGCGCGCGCGGACCCGGTAGCGGACGAGCTGGCCGTCGGACAGGCCGGTGAACTCGTGCGAGAGGCCGGCGATCCAGCCGGAGTCGCCCACCAGCGTGGCGAACCCGGTGTCCAGGGCGGCCTGCACGCGGTAGGCGACGGCGCCGCTGCCGGACTCGTCGCTCCAGGACACGGTGTTGGTCGTGCCGGGGGTGTAGGCGGGCTCGGCGACCATGACCGGGGCGTCGGGCCCCGGCTCCACGACCTCGAGCAGCTGACTCGCCGTGACGGTGCCCAGCTGCTGGACCACGCCCGAGGGCCAGCGCACGGTCACCGAGTCGATCACGGCGCTCAGGCCCAGGCCGAACTCCGCGCGCAGGCTGTTCTGGCCGTGGTAGCCCTCGCCGCCGTTGATCTCGCGGACCTGCGTGTGGGTCCCGGTGACCACGCGCACGCGGGCGCCGATGGCCGAGGCGTTGGAGAGGCGACCGGCGAGGTCGAGGTGCAGGTAGTCGGCGCCGCTGGACAGGTCGTTGCGGACGAGCTTGTTGGGGTGGTCCGCGTTCCAGTTGACGAAGTACATGTCCAGGTCGCCGTCGGCGTCGTAGTCGGCCCAGCCGGCCGAGGAGCCCAGGCCGAGGTCGTTGGCGAGCAGGGCGCCGGCGGCGTCCACGAACAGCCAGCCGTTGGGGTTCAGCCCGTCGGGACCGTCGTTGCGGTACAGGCGGCTGTTCTGCGTCACGATCCCGTTGTCGTAGTTCGTGACCCAGAGGTCCAGGTCGGCGTCGTTGTCGTAGTCGATCCAGCTGCAGTGGCGGCCGTTGCCGGTGTCGGCGACGCCCGCCGCGACCCCGATCGACAGGAAGACGCCGCCGTTGTTGCGGTACAGGCGGTTCGCGGTGCCGTAGTTGGTGAGGTAGAGGTCGGCGTCGCCGTCGTTATCGAAGTCGCCCCAGGCCGCGCCGCGGCTGGGACCGGTGTGCGTCAGGCCGGCGGCGGCGGTCACGTTCACGAAGACGCGGTCGGGGTCGTCGGGATCCCCGGGGGTCTGCGGGTCGTTGCGCAGCATCTGGCTCGGGCCGTTGTAGTTGGCGATGAAGAGGTCCTGGTCGCCGTCGTCGTCGTAGTCGGCCCAGGCCACGCCCTGGCTGTCGTTGACGCTCGTGGTGCCGGTGGCGGCCGTCACGTCGGTGTACGTGGTGAAGCCGGGGGCCTGGGGGTCGGCGCCGTCGTTGCGCAGCAGGTAGTTGCTGATCGCGTCGCACATGTAGAGGTCGAGGTCGCCGTC
>JAURXS010000526.1 GCA_030654305.1 bacterium
GCGCATCGGCCTGATCCTGGCCATGGCGGGCAACGCCATCGGGCTGGGCAACTTCCTGCGCTTCCCGCGCCAGGCGGCCGACAACGGCGGCGGCGCCTTCATGATCCCCTACTTCATCGCGCTGCTGCTGCTCGGCATCCCCCTGATGTGGGTCGAGTGGACCACGGGCCGGTACGGCGGCACCCGGGGCCACGGTTCCACGCCGGGGATGTTCCACCTGATGTGGAAGCACCCCCTGGCCAAGTACCTCGGCGCCTTCGGCATCTTCCTGCCCTTCACCATCGGCATCTACTACTGCTTCATCGAGTCGTGGACGCTGGGCTTCAGCTGGTTCTCCGGCACCGGCGCCTACTGGGGCAACACCTCGCGCGAGGCGATGAGCCAGTTCCTGCAGGGCTACCAGGGCGTCGCCGCCAACGGGTTCTTCCCCTCGGTCCTGCCCGCGGTCGCCTTCCTGGCGCTGACCCTGTTCTTCAACTGGTTCTTCCTGGCGCGCGGCATCTCCCGCGGCATCGAGGTGCTGGCGAAGTACGGCCTGCCGGTGCTGTTCGTGTTCGCGATCGTGCTGGCGGTGCGCGTGCTGACCATGGGCGCGCCGGACCCCTCCTTCCCGGAACGCAACGTGGCCGAGGGGCTGGCCTTCGTCTGGCAGCCTGACTTCGCCCTGCTCGGGCGGGCCTCGGTCTGGCTGGCGGCGGCCGGCCAGATCTTCTTCACGCTCAGCCTGGGCCAGGGGATGATCAACTGCTACGCCTCGTACGTGCGCGAGCAGGACGACGTCACCCTGAACGGCCTGGCCACCACGATGACCAACGAGTTCGCCGAGGTGATCCTCGGCGGCACCATCGCGATCCCGGTCGCGGTCGCCTTCTTCGGCATCGCCGAGACGCAGCAGATCGCGGCGGCCGGCTCCTTCGACCTCGGCTTCGTCGCCATGCCCGCCATCTTCCAGCAGCTGCCCCTCGGCCAGCTGCTCGGCGCGATGTGGTTCCTGCTGCTGTTCATCGCCGGCATCACCTCGTCGGTGGCGCTGCTGTCGCCGGCGGTCGCCTTCGTCGAGGACGAATTCAAATGGTCGCGCGTGAGGTCCGTCAACGCGGTCTTCGCCGTGCTGCTGGCGGGCACGGTCGCCGTGGTGGCGTTCTTCCGCTACGGCTTCATGGACGAGATGGACTTCTGGGCCGGCACGTTCGGCCTGGTCGTGTTCGGCGTCATCGAGGTGATCATCTTCGGCTGGGTGTTCGGAGTCGAGCGCGGCTGGCAGGAGATGCACAAGGGGGCGCAGCTGAAGGTCCCCGGCGTCTTCAAGTTCGTGATCAAGTACGTCACGCCGCTCTACATGCTGGCCATCCTGGGCGTCTGGACGTACCAGGACGCCGTGCCCAAGCTGCTCATGCACGACGAGGCGGAAGCGAACATCCCCTACCTGTGGGGAGCGCGCGCGCTCATGCTCGCGATCGTGGGGCTGAACCTGTGGCTGATCGCCAAGGCGTGGCGGCGGCACGACCGCAGCCCGGTCGCCCGGTGACCGTCGGGCTCACTGCCGGGCGCGGGCACGGGCCTGCTGCAGCAGGGGCGGGATGTCGGGGTGGTCGGGCGCGAGCTCCAGGGCGCGGGTGAAGTCGTCCGCCGCCTCGCTCCAGCGGCGTGACTGGTAGCGGTGCAGCCCGCGGTTGAACCAGGCGGCCGCCAGGCCGGGATCCAGGGCCAAGGCGCGGTCCAGCGCCTCCTCCCCCTGCGACGCGCGCCCGGTCATGATCAGCGCGTAGCCCAGATCGCTCCAGATCTCCGCCCGCTGCGGCGCCGCGACCAGCGCCTCGCGCAGCCATTCCTCCGCGGCTTCGACCCGGCCGGTTCGGTTCAGCAGGCGCCCGTACGTCGCCGCGAGCTCCCCCCCGCCTTCGCCGCGCTCCCGCCGGGCGGTCAGGACGCGCCGCAGGTCCTCCAGCGCCAGCTCGTCGGCGCCGATCCTCGCGTACAGCAGCCCGCGTCCGGCCCGGCACTGCTCCTGGTGATCGTCGAGGCGGATGCAGACCCCGTAGGCGTCCACGGCGCGGTCGGCCCACGCGACGCGGGCGGTCGACGCAGTCGACGCGGTCGCCGCCGCGAAGCTGTCGCTGGCCGCCAAGGCCCAGCCGTAGGGCGAGCCGGCCGCCAGCAGGCGTCCGAAGGCGATCCAGACGGGGCGGCGTCCGGGCTCGGCGCGCCCCTCGTCGACCAGGACGTCGACGGGTCCCGGGCAGGTGCCCGGCCCCAGCGCGAGCGCGTCGTGGCTGTAGGTGAAGAAGCGGCGGGCCTCCACGGGGTCGCCGACGCGCTCGCAGACCAGGGCCAGGTCGCGATGGAAGCGGGCGGACCAGGGGGCCTCGGGACGCGTGTCGCGCAGCCAGTAGTAGGCGTTCGCCACGTCGCCGCGGGCCAGTTCGGCGACGCCCCGGATCCACCGCCACTCGAAGCGGAAGTACTCCTTGGTCTCGATGTCGCGCGAGATGTTGTAGGCGCCCCGCAGGTCGCCGTGCGCGGCCCGGCACAGCCCCTGCAGCATGCGGACCTCGCGCTCGGCGGGCGAGATCCGGGCCGCGCTGTCGGCCCAGGCGTGGGCCAGCGTCCAGCGGCCGCGGTCGCGGTGCAACCAGCCGCGAGCCAGGGCCAGTCGCAGGCGCGCCTCGCGCCGCGCCGCGACC
>JAURXS010000527.1 GCA_030654305.1 bacterium
TACCAGGTCGAGGTGGCCTGGTCGCCGAAGTGGGCCCGCCGCGCGTTCTCGAGCCTGGCCCTGAGCGGCCAGTACCAGGCCTACTGGTACACCTCGCAGAAGAGCCTCGACGCCGACCCCTACCACGTGGGCCGCAAGGACAACGTCTACGCGCTCGAGCTGACCCTGTCGCGGCCGCTGGCCGGCGGGGTCGACGGCGTCTTCGGCTGCAAGTTCTCCCAGCGCACGGTGGACTCGCCGTGGCATGGCGAGATCGCCGAGGACAAGGACTACGACCAGCGCCGGTACTGGATCGGGCTGACCTACAAACTCTAGCACGGACCCCGACAGGAGCCCCGACGATGCGCATCACCGGAAAGACGATACGGCGGCAGGTGCCTGCGGCGGCCGCCTGCGCCCTGGCCGCCCTGCTGGCCGGCTGCGGCGCCGCCGACCTCTACGAGTCGCCCGAGTCCCCCTTCCACGTGATCGGCCGCGTGCCGCTGCCGAGCGCCAACGAGGGGGTCGCCGCGCTGGGGGATTTCGCGTACGTGGCCGGCGGCGAGGCGGGCATCCACGTCGTCGACATCTCCGCACCGGGAGCGCCCGTCCTGGTCACGACCCTCAACACCACCAAGTACGCCGGCAGCATCGAGGTCGTGCGCACCTTCGCCAACGCGACCCTGACCGACCTGGCGCTGGTGGTGGAGGGCACCGAGGGCATCACCACCTACGACATCACCGACCCCGCCGGCATCGTCTCCTTCGAGCAGGGCACGACCGCCGTGGACGGCCAGCGCGTGTTCATCGAGGAGCCGCAGGATCCCGACGACCCCTGCGTCGTCTACCTCGCCGAGAGCTGGAAGGGCCTGCGCATCTTCGAGACCAACCCCGACTTCCCGGGCGTGCTCGAGTACGGCGGCGTCTTCACCGGCACGCAGGGCTTCGCCAAGGGCGTGGCCGTGAAGGACGGCTTCGCCTACGTCGCCGACGACGAGATGGGCCTCGCGGTGGTCGACGCGCGCGTGCGCATCCTCGGTCAGGTCCGGCAGGTGAGCTGGGCCGACACGCCCGGCAACGCCCTGGACGTCGCCGTCGACGGCGACTACGCCTACCTGGCCGACGGCGTCGAGGGGCTGGCGGTCTTCCGCATCGACGGCGGCGCGACGCCGGTCAAGGTCGCCCAGCTGGACCTGTCGGCCTACAGCCGCTCGCTGGTCGTGGCGCGCGGCTGGGCGCTGCTCTGCGCCGCCGACGGCGGCGTGCACGTCGTGGACGTCCGCGACCCCGAGCACCCCGTCTACGCCGGCCTCGTCCAGACCGGCTACGCCTCGGACCTCTGCGTCACGGCCGACGGGCACGTCCTGGTGGCCGACCGCTACGACGGCCTGCTGGTGCTGGCCGGACCGTCCCTGGCCGCCGACACCGTGCCGCCCGCGAGCGTCACGACGCTGGCGGCGACGCCGCTGACGGCCACCCGCGTCGAGCTCTCCTGGCTGGCCGTGGGCGACGACGGCTTCTACGGCACGGCCGCCTCCTACCTGGTCAAGCGCGCCGAGGCGCCGATCGCCGACGAGGCCGACTGGGAGAACGCCGTCGCGATCGTCGGGGCGCCGGCGCCGGCCCCGGCCGGCACGCGCCAGACGCTCGAGGTCGCGGGCCTCGCGCCCGGCACGACCTACCACTTCGCCCTGCGGGCGCTGGACGACGAAGGTCACCTCGCGGGCTTCTCGAACGACGCCGCGGCGACCACGATCGAGGGCGCCTTCCTGCGGCAGGGCGGGGTCGCGCCCGCCCTGGGCGACCTGGCGACGGTCTTCGCCTTCCGCGTCACCTTCGTCGACGACGGCGACGCCGCGCCCCAAGTCCACGACGTGACGATCGACGGCGCGACGCACGCCATGACCCTCGAGTCGGGCAGCCCCGCCGCCGGCGCGGTCTACGTCTACGAGACGACGCTGCCCGCCGGCGCCCACGCGCACGCCTTCACCTTCGTCGACGCGCTCGGCCTGCCCGCGACCCTGGCGCCGGCCGACGGGCCCTACGTGGGCAGCGCGGCCTTCGCGATGGGCAGCGCCGCCACCGAGATCGGCCGCCTCCCGGACGAGACCCTGCACGACGTGTTGCTGTCGGCGGCGCCGGTCGCCGGCGCGCGCGAGGTGACCCAGGCCGCCTGGAACCTGCGCATGCCCGCGAACCCCTCGACCTTCGTCGGCGACGACCTGCCCGTCCACAACGTGACCTGGTTCGAGGCCGTCGACTACTGCAACCGCCTCTCCCTGGCCGAGGGCCGCACGCCGGCCTACGCGATCGACGGGCCGCTGGTGACGTGGAACCGCGCGGCCGACGGCTGGCGTCTGCCGACGGAGTCCGAGTGGGAGTACCTCTGCCGGGCCGGCACGACCACGTCGCTGTTCAACGGGGAGCTCGTCGAGCCGACCTGCGGCCCCGATGCCCTGCTCGAGGCGGCCGGCTGGTACTGCTACAACGCGGCCGCCGGCCCGCAGGCCGTCGGCCTCAAGGCGGCCAACGCCCTGGGCCTGTTCGACGTCCACGGCAACGTGCGCGAGTGGTGCTGGGACCGGTACGGCCACTACCCGGCGGGCCCCGTGTTCGATCCCGCGGGACCGGACGCGGGCGACCGGCGCGTGGTGCGCGGCGGCAGCTGGCACTACTTCGCCCGCGAGTGCCGGTCCGCGGCGCGCGGCGCCACCTACCCGACCTCGTCGGACGACTTCCTCGGGTTCCGCGTGGTCCGCAACGGCGAGTGACGGGAGCGAGCATGGCCGGCAAGCAGCGATTCGAGTTCATCGACCAGTTCCGCGGGCTCATCGGCGTGATGATGGCCCTCGGCCACAGCAACTACTACTTCAACGCGGCCTGGCTGAGCCTGGACCCGCTGGACCCGTTCTTCGACAACTTCGGGCAGTTCGCGCTGCGCTACATGGGCTACCTCTGCGCGCCCGGCTTCCTGATGATGAACGGGGCCATGATGTACAACTCCTACTGGCGGCGCGTCGCCGGCGGGGAGTCTTCGGGGCGCGCGCGCTGGGACTTCATCCAGCGCGGCCTGTTCCTGATCGCGGTGCAGTTGGTCTGGGTCAACGCGAGCTGGAGCGGCTTCGAGCGCCTGCGCCTGGAGCACTTCGGGATCATCGCGACGATCGGCACCTCGATGCTGCTGCTGGCGATCATGGTGCGCTGGCGCTGGCAGTGGCGGCTGGCGGTCGCGGTCGTCGTCAGCCTGGTCCACCCGCTGCTGCTGCGGATCCCCTACGACGCGAAAGCCTGGACCCACGTCCCGATGCAGCTGTTCATCGACTCGGGGGACTTCAACAAGTACCCCGTGCTGCCCTGGTTCGCGCTGGCGACGATGGGCAGCGTGATGGCCCACTTCTGGTTCGAGGCCTGGCGCGACGGCGCGCAGCGGGCGCGCCGCAGCCTGGCCATCGGCGCCTCCCTGGTGCTGGCCGCCTGGGCCCTGCGGCTGTGGGGCGGCTCCTACGCCAACATCTTCCCGGCCGGGAAGTTCTTCGACTGGTCGTTCTTCCTGGAGCAGAAGTACCCGCCCAGCCTGAGCCACCAGGTGTGGTTCGCCGGCGCGGTGATCTTCATGGTGGGCCTGTTCTGCCTGATCGGGCTGCGCACGCGCGTGCTGCGGCCCTTCGCCATCGTCGGGCGGGTGCCGCTGTTCTTCTACGCGGTGCACATCCCGCTGCTGGCGATCTTCACGCGGCTGCTGCCCGACCTGTACCGCAAGGGCGCGGTGCTGGAGTCGTTCGTCGGCCTCGCCGGCCTGCTGGTGGTCATGCTGCCGCTGGCTTGGTGGTTCGGGGGCGTGAAGCGTAAGTCGCGGAACTGGTTCGTCAGGATGATTTGATCAGCGGACCAGGGTGATCCGCGCCGTGGCGGTCGCGCCCGCGAGGTCCTGCAGCCTCACCAGGTAGACGCCGGCGGCCGCGGCCCGGCCGGCGTCGTCCCTCCCGTCCCAGACCACCTCGCCCCGCGCCGCGTCGCCGCCGGCCAGCGTCCTGACGCGCCGTCCCCTGGCGTCGAACACCTCGAGCGCGCGCAGCCCGGCTGACGCCGCTTCCCAGCGCACGGTCGTGCGCGGGTTGAAGGGGTTGGGGTGCGCCGCCAGGCGCGTCGCCGCGGGCGCGTCGCCGTCGACGGCCACGAAGGTGTTGCCGGCGTCGAAGGTCACGTCGTCGAAGAAGAAGCCCCGGTAGTGGAGCGAGCCGTCGGCCCGGAACAGCAGCCGGAAGCGGAACGACGACAGGTCGCGGCCCGTCAGGTCGAACACGACGCCGCGCCAATCGCCCTGCCTGCCGGACCAGCCCGGGCCCCCGCCCAGCGCGGCGACGCTCGCGTAGTCGTAGCCGCCGACCGGCTCGATCACGAGCCACGTCTCGCCCTGCAGGAGCTCCAGGCGCACGCCGTCGTAGCCGGGCTCGGTGTCGCACCAGATGTGGAAGCTCAGGTGGAGCTCGTCCGCGCCGGGGAACGCGTAGGCGGGCGAGGTCAGCGTCGAGTACTGGTTGTCGTTGTATTCCCCGTAGTAGCCGACCCCCCAGCAGCCGGGCATGCTGAAGCACGAGTCCGGGCCCGTGGGCGCGATCCCCCACATCCAGGCGGTGCTCATCGGCGAGAAGTCGCCGGTCGTGGCGAACGTCTCGTCGGCGGCCGGCAGCTCGGCGAACTGAGGCATGATGTTGCCGGGCGTGACCTCGGGCAGGAGGCCGATCACGCGCGCCCCGTGGCCCGGCTTGCGGTGGAACAGCAGGTTGCCGGCGCGTCCGGTCGCCACGCCGGGCAGGCTGTAGACGCCGTCGCCGAAGGTTTCGACGGGAGAGAGGGGCGAGTCGAGCAGCTCGACGCGGACCGCGCCGAGCGGCTGGCCGCCCTCGCCGTGGACCCGGCCGGACACCGTCACCTGGGGCAGCTTCTGCAGCACCACGTCGCGGATTTGGGCCACGCCCGGCGACACGACCGCCGAGTAGCTCTCCGGCGCGTGGTAGTAGCTGTCGAACAGGAAGGTCGCCGGGCCCGGCTCGGACGTGTAGCTGTAGCGGCCCAGCGAATCGGAGATCAGGTCGGTCGCGTCGCCCTGGACGGCGATCCCGATCCCGGCGACCGGCAGCATCGTCTGGGAATCGAGGACGCGCCCGTTCACGTTGCCCACGCTGGTGGAGACGCGCTCCCAGGCGGCGACGAGGTCCGGGCGCGGCCCGACCTGGTCCGGGTCGGCGGCCTGCGGCGTGCCGGTCGCCACCAGGATGTCGCGCAGGTGGCGCGGGTCGAGCGAGTAGCCGTACTGGGCGCGGGTCATCCCCTGCAGCAGCGCGGCGGCGCCCGCCACCACGGCCGCCGCGCTCGAGGTCCCGTTGAAGGCCTGCGTGTACCAGGCGCTCTCCGCGAAGCCGGATCCCTGCAGGTCGCCGTAACCGCAGCTCGCCACCTGCTCGCCCCAGGCCTGGACGTCGACCCGCGCGCCGTGGTTGGTGAACCACTCGGGCTCGAGGGTGGCCGGTTCCCCGGCGCCCACCATGACGGCGCCGGAGTGCCGGGCCGCCGGGTCGAACAGGCCGGCGTAGACGGGGTCGTCGAGGTCCTGCAGCCCGTTGCCGGCCACCTCCACGACGGTGCGGCCGAGGGCCGTGGCGATGCTGACCGCGTCGAACGTGTCCTGCCAGTACTCCATCGGGATGTAGCCGTAGTCGCCGGCCCCGTTGGCGTTGGGGCCCGCCCCCTGCAGCTCGATCAGGATGATGTCGCCGTAGGCGGTCGCGCCGGTGGCGTTGCTCACCGCCGCGGAGGTGCTCAGGCTGTGGATCGAGACGCCGCCGACCAGGCAGGACGGGGCCACGCCGCGGATGCCCTGGCCGTTGTCGGCGCCCCGGATCACGCCCAGCACGGCGGTGCCGTGGTTGCGCCACTCCTGGTCCGCGACGACCCCGCCGGCGGTGTGGACCGGGGCCGTCAGGTCCTCGTGGGTCCACAGCCAGGCGCCTTCGATGTCCAGCACGCGCACGCCCGTGCCGCGGCCG
>JAURXS010000528.1 GCA_030654305.1 bacterium
CTCGCGCGCCGCGATCGCGGCGGACGCGGGGTACGCTTCCGCCGCGTACGTGACGTGCAGCACGGCGAGGGACTTGCGCAGGTCGACGCCCGCGCTCCACAGCCAGGGGTCGTTGCCGACGCCGCCGGCGTCCGCGGGGTAGGTCAGCGGCCAGGGTTCGTAGCGCCCGTCGCCGACGGCGCCCCGCCCCTCGTCGCGCGGCGTCCAGCGCCGGCCCGCCGCCGCGTGCAGGCGCAGTTCGGGGACCTGGGCGTCCCGCCAGAAGCGCTGCGTCCAGGCCAAGCCCGCGTAGGGCGCGGCCGCGCCGTCGCCCAGGCCGCTCGCGCGCGAGCCCAGCGGCAGGGTGGTGCGCAGGTCGAGCGCGAAACCGGCGTCGCGCCAGGGGCGCGGCAGGCCGAGGACCAGGCCGGCCTCGCCGTCGGCGAGCCCGGACGCGGCGGCGGGCAGATCGCCGGCGCCGCCGGACCAGGAGCGCCACGGCGCCGAGGCCCACGCGCGCAGCCACGGCCGCCAGCCGTACTCGACGTCGGCGCGCCAACCGACGTGGTCGACGTAGTAGCGCGCCTCGGCGGGCCCCGCCTGCACCGACCAACGCTCGTGCCCCAGGCCGATCAGCAGCACGCCGTCGGGGGGCAGCACCCCCTCGACGAGCCGGCCGAGCCGCACCGAGCGCTCCTGGTTGCGGCGCAGCTGCTCGGCGGCGCCGTCGCCGGGGCCGAGCAGCGCGGCCGCGGCCAGTCCGGCCGCGAGCAGGCGGGCGATCGTGGCGGGCTTCACCAACGTGGGCTTCAAGAGGGCGAGCCCCCTTCATCCGGCTCCGGCACCGGGTCCGGTGCCGTGTCCGGCGTCGCCCCGGCGTCCGCCGCCGGCGCGGCCTCCTGCCGCTCCTTCTTCAGCTCGTCCATGTAGTTGAGCTTCAGGTCCATCACGGCGCGCGACAGCAGGCCGGCCACCTCGGGGTGGGCGTTGCCCTTCGTCTTGGCCTTCAGCATGTCCAGCAGGTCGATCGACAGCCGCGCGCCTTCGAGATCGCGCCGAGGCTGCCCGGTCTGGGGATCGGCGAGCTTGCCGAGCTGCACCAGGGTACCGGTCTGCAGGTTGAGCACGAGCATCATCAGCGACTGGTCGTGCTTGTCGAACTCCGGGGTCGTCGTCTCGCTCACGTTCCTCCTCCTTCGCCCGATCCGTACGGTCGTCAGCCGGCGGCGTCGTCCGCCTCGTCGTCGAATTCGTCCGCGATGCTGCCGACCAGGACCTCCAGCAGGTCCTCCAACGTGACCATGCCCAGAGGGTTCCCGCCGGCGTCCACCACCACGGCCATCTGCTGGCGCTGCCAGCGCATCTCCTCGAACAACCCCCAGGGCGACATCTCGCGGTCCACGCGGGGGCAGGTGCGCAGCAGCGCGTCCGGGATCCGCCGCCAGTCCTGCTGCATCGCCTCCGACAGCAGCAGGTCGCGCACCAGGACCCAGCCCTGCACCTCGCGCGGGTCGTCGCCCAGCACGGGCAGGCGGCTGTAGCCGGAAGCGGCCGCCAGCCGGCGGCACGTCGCGGCATCCGCCGCGCGGGGCAGGCTGTCGACACGTTCCCACGGCGTCATCACGGCGTCGAGGTTCAGGTCCGACAGGGCCAGGCAGCGGGCCAGCAGATCGGTGAAGCGCCCGTCCTGCGCGGCCGCCGGGTGCGCGGCCATCAGGTGGTGCATCGCTTCGCGGCCGATGACGGCGCCCTCGGCACGACGGCCGCGGCCGGGCAGGAGGCGGTCGATCAGCGAAGAGTAGGCCAGCAGCACCCAGCGCACCGGCGACAGCAGGAGCATGGCCGCCCGCAGGGGCCGGACCGAGGCGAGACTCAACCGCTCGGGGTACTCCCGGTACACGACCTTCGGGATGATCTCGCCGAAGACGACCACCAGCACGGTGGCGATCGCGGCCGCCGCGAACTCGCCGCGGCTCCCGTAACGCGCCGTCAGCGCGGCGGTCAGCACGGCGCTGAAGCCGACGTTCGCGAGGTTGGTGCCGATCAGGCAGGACAGCACCGGATCCTCGATGCGGTCCAGCAGCCGGCGCAGCGCGGCCGCGCGCGGGTGCGGCTCGTGGCGCAGGAGCGTGCGCAGCCTGATGCGGCTGATGCTCATCAGCCCCGTCTCGGCGCCGGAGAAGAAGGCCGAAGCCGCCAGGCAGGCTGCAAGCACCGCCACGACGGCTGCCGGCGAGAGGCCGCCGCTCATGGCGTCGCCTCCGTCGCCGCGCGCGGCAGCCGCTGCAGGCGCAGCTTCGTCACGCGCAGGCCGTCCATCTCCAGCACCGTGCAGCGGTAGCGGTCCCACACGACGCGGTCGCCGCGCGCGGGGATGCGCCCCAGCTTCGCCATGACGAAACCG
>JAURXS010000529.1 GCA_030654305.1 bacterium
GGCCGCGGCCTGCGGGTCCGGCGTGACGCCGGTCGCCGTGCGGGCGTCGACGCGGCGGTAGACGGAGTAGCTCAGGATCGGCGCGTCGCTGCCGTCGCGGTCGAACGAGCTGCGCGCCCAGCGCAGGCGCACCTGTCCGCCCTGGTCGTCGGGGACGTCCGCGACGGTGTCGATCACCGGCACGTCGCGCAGGACCTCCAGCGTCAGGCTGTCGCAGAAAGGTCCGGTCGGCGAGAAGTCATGGCCGAGCACGGCCCGCCAGACCGGGATCTGGCCGGTGCCGTTCAGGACGGTCCAGGTCGCGTCGTTCGTGATCGGCTGCAGGCCCGTGCCGTTGTCCGCGTCGGCGTACCAGTCGATGGCGCCGGCCTGCTCGGTCGTGAGGCGCGCCTCCATGATGGTGCCGGCGCCCGTCCAGCCGAACATGCCCTGGCCGACGTTGCGCGCCGGGTCCAGGTAGCGCTCCGCGTAGCTGATCATGGCGACCGGACCGCTCTCGATCTGCTGGACCAGGATGTCGTCGCCGCTGAAGGCGATGGCCCTGGCCCCGTCCATGGGCAGCAGGGTGGCGTCGCCGGGGATCGACAGGTCGCAGAGCCACAGGCCGTCCTGCGCGGAGACCGCCAGCAGGCGGCCGTGGAGCACGACCTGGCGTGGCATCGTCAGGCTTAGGACGGCGTCCTCGAGGATCGCCGCGGGGTCGCTCACGTTCAGCACGCGTACTTCGTCGACGTACGGCTCGGAGATGCAGGCGGTGTAGCCGGACACGGCCACGTCGATGACGTTGCCGCCGCCGAGGAACGACCCCAGGCTGGCCGGATGCAGCGGGTCGGCGATGTCCACGACGATCAGGCCGCCGTATTGCGCGGCGACGTAGGCGCGGTCGCCCACCACGGCGATCCCGTGCGAGCTGCCGGGAAGCACGAAGGTCGCGACCACGACCGGCGCCGCCGGGTCCACCAGGTCGACGACCATCATGCCGGCGTTGCCGGCGGTGACGTAGGCGTAACGGCCGGAGACGGCGACGTCCACGCTCCACCCCTCCAGTTCGACCTGACCGAGCACGACCGGCGCCGCCGGATCGCTCACGTCGACGGTCGAGAACCCTTCGGCTGCGGCGGCGACCAAGAGCGTCCCCTGGCGGTCGAGGGCGAGACCGCCAACCGCCGCGTGGCCGATCTGGAGCGGCGCCGCCGGGTCCTGCAGGTCGTAGACGTTGATGCCCTGGTAGGTGGGCAGGTAGGCGATCAGCCCA
>JAURXS010000530.1 GCA_030654305.1 bacterium
CCGCCAGTGCGGGCGCTTCGTCGAGCAGGCGCTGGGCGCGCGCGGCGGCGGCGACGGCCGTCGCGTCGGCGGCGATCACGGCCTGCACGCAGCCCGACGGCACCTGCGGCGGGATGCGCCCGCGGATCTCGCCGGCCTCCCAGGGCGTGGCCGACTCCATCGCCTTGCGGGCCGCGTCGACGGGGTAGCGCCGCGGCAGGTAGCGCCCGGTCGGCGCGAAGTCGGCGGCGCCCTTGACCGCGACGGCCAGCCAGGGCGGGTTGCGCTCGCCGACGGCGGCTGCGACGCGGTCGGCGCGCGCGACGCCCAGCACGCCGCCCTCCCAGACGGTCAGGTACTCGGGCCGCGCGACCTTCCACAGGAAGCGCATGTCGACCCGCGGCACGAAGGCGAAGCCGCCCGGCGGCACGCCGTCGTAGACGACCTGGAAACCGTCGCTGCGGTCCAGCAGGGTGACGTTCTCCACGATGACGGCGCCGTCGATGCGGTAGAAGCGCTGCAGTCGGTCCGGCAGCACGGAAGCCGAGTCGGCCGTGGCGGCGGACAGCTCGCGGCCGTCCTCCAGGCGCAGCGACCAGCCGTCGAGCAGCTCGTGCATGGCGACGTAGAAGCCGTGGTAGCTGCGCGTGTCCTGCCCGACCGCGCAGCCCGCGAGGTGGGCGGCGCCCTTGTCGGTGAAGATGACCTCGCGCGGGTGCGCGGGCGTGACCGGGATCGCCAGGTCATCGAGCGCGGCGGCGGCGGGCGCGGCCGTCGCCAGCACAAGCAGGCTCAGCAGGCTCAGCAGGGGCAGCGGGTTCAGCGGACGCATCGGGACTCCTTGCCTGGGAACTCCTCACCTTGGGGCCTCCCCACCGCGGGGGCGCCGCCAGCATACCCCGGACGGGCAAGCGTTCCAACCACGGGGTGCACGCCAGCCGGGACAGTGGTTCGTGCCTACCATGGTGGGGTTCCGCAACGACGGGAGAAAGCCATGCCCCCGAGTGCTCCGGCGCTCCGCCGCTTCTTCGCCCTGCCGGCGCTGCTCTGCCTGGCCACTGCAGCCCAAGGTGGGGCTCGCCTGGACTTCGACTTCGTCGTGGCCGGCGACATGAGCCGCTACATCGTGGTCGACGGCATCCACGGCTGGGACCAGGCCTGCGCGGCGATGGCCGCGGCGGGGCCGGGCGCCTTCCTGGTC
>JAURXS010000531.1 GCA_030654305.1 bacterium
CAGGAGATCGGCCGCCTCCGTTTCACAGCAGAAAGGGACCGGCATGGATCGCAGGGACTTCCTCAAGACAGTGGGCGCCGTCGGCGTGGGCATCGCCGCCGCCGACGCCTCCGCGAGCACGGCCGTGCACGCCCCGCCGGACGCCTTCGGCGTCCTGGTTGATACCACGGCCTGCATCGGCTGCCGCAAGTGCGAGTGGGCCTGCAATCAGGTCAACAAGCTGCCCGTGCAGCCGCTGGAGGAGTTCGAGAACAAGGACGTCTTTGCGGCGATGCGCCGCCCCGACGCCGGCAACTTCACCGTCGTCAACCAGTGGGCGCGCGAGGGCCGCGAGGGCAACGTCTGGGCGAAGGTGCAGTGCCTGCACTGCAACGACCCCGCCTGCGCCTCGGCCTGCCTGGTCTCCGCCCTGGAGAAGCAGCCCAACGGCGCCGTGAAGTACGATCCCTGGCGCTGCATGGGCTGCCGCTACTGCATGGTGGCCTGCCCCTTCCAGATCCCCGCCTACCAGTACCAGGACGCGCTCTCGCCCGAGGTGCGCAAGTGCACCTTCTGCATCGAGCGCATCTCGGCCGGCGAGCGGCCGGGCTGCGTCGAGATCTGCCCGGTGGAGTGCCTGATCTACGGCAAGCGCGACGAGCTGCTGACGCTGGCCCACGAGCGCATCGGCGCCTACCCGGGCCGCTACGTGGACCACGTCTACGGCGAGCACGAGGTCGGCGGCACGTCCTGGCTCTACCTCGCGGGGCAGCCGTTCCCCTCGCTGGGCTTCCCCGAGCTGGGCGAGCAATCGCCCGCCCGCATCACCGAGAACATCCAGCACGGCATCTTCCGCCGCTTCATCGCGCCGATCGCCCTGTACGCGACCCTGGCCCAGGTGATGTGGCTGGGCAGCCGAAAGGACGAGGTCGCCGCCGCAGCTCATAAGTCTGAGCAGCCTGGGGAGGGGCACCATGAGTAGCCACGTCCACGCGGCGCCGATCCGCATGCGCTTCTTCACCCGCGGCACCTGGGTCCTGGTGGCCCTGATGGCCGTGGGCTTCTGCTTCGCCGCGGTGCGCTTCACCAAGGGCCTCGGCGCGGTGACCAACCTCGACAACCAGTGGCCCTGGGGCATCTGGATCGCCATCGACATTGCCTGCGGCGTGGCCCTGGCCGCCGGCGGCTTCACCACCGCGGCGCTCGCCCACGTCTTCCACCGCGAGAAGTTCGAGCCCATCGTCAGGCCGGCCCTGATCACCGCCATGCTGGGCTACACCGTCGTGGTGATCGGCCTGCTGGCGGACCTCGGCCGTTACTACAACGTCTGGCACCCGATGGTGCCGTCGATGTGGTCGGGGCACTCGGTCCTGTTCGAGGTCGGCATCTGCGTCATGTTCTACCTGACGGTGCTCTATATCGAGTTTTTGCCGATGGTGACCGAGCGCTTCCGCGGCCGCGTCGCCCTGCCAGGGACCCTGCGCCCGCTGAACGGGTTCGTCGAGGGGTTGCTGCGCCTCTTCGACCGCACGCTCGGGCGGATCATGTCCGTGTTCATCATCGCGGGCGTGGTGCTGTCCTGCATGCACCAGTCCTCGCTGGGCGCCCTGATGGTCATCGCCCCCTACAAGATGCACCCCTTGTGGTGGACGCAGGTGCTGCCGCTGCTGTTCCTGCTGTCGGCGTTCTGCGTGGGCCCGTGCATGGTGATCTTCGAATCCATCCTGGCTTCGCGCGCCTTCGGCCGCCGGCCCGAGATGGAGGTCCTGGGCCCCTTGTCGAAGATCCTGCCGGTGCTGTTGTTCTTCTTCATCAGCACCAAGGCCATGGACCTCGCGGTGCGCGGACAGCTCTACCGCCTCGCCGACGGCAGTTGGCAGTCGGGCGTGTTCCTGGTCGAGATGGGCGTCGGCTTCGTGCTGCCGTTCTTGATGTTCTTCAGCTCACGCGTGCGCCGCTCGCCCCGGCTGCTGTTCACCGCCGCGACGCTGGTGATCTTCGGCGTGGTCATGAACCGCATCGACGTGTTCCTGGTCGCGTACAAGCCCGTCTACCAGGTGAAGCACTACTTCCCGGCCATCGGGGAGCTGGCGATCACCACGGGGCTGATCGCGTTCCTGATCTTCGCCTACCGCTTCGTCGTTTTGAACTTCCCGGTGATGCACGTCGAAGCGACGGCGTCACAGCAGGGGAAGGAGGCTCCCCATGCGTAACGCGTTGCTCGTGTTGGTCGCCCTCGCGACCCTGGCGGCGCCGGCCCTGGCGCGCCAGGAGCAGGGCCTCGACTGCACGCAGTGCCATGCCTGCGCGCAGCCGAGCAAGGCCGATCCCTGCCTGAAGCAGGCGCACTGCCCGCGGCACGTCGAGACCGCCAAGCTGAAG
>JAURXS010000532.1 GCA_030654305.1 bacterium
CGCAGCAGCCGGGCGCCCCCGCGCCCCAGAAGTGACGTCCGATCCCGCGGAACGCTGTTAATGGTGAAAATGACTCCGATATCCGGTTGACAAGCCGCGTGGCCGGTAACTCATTGTGGGCGCCGCCGCGCGGGGGGCTGATTTGAGACGCCGCCCGACCCAACAGGAGCGTGGCCGCCAGCTGCGGGACGTGGGGACCTACACCACGATCCCATTGATGCTGATCGTGGGGCCGGCCCTGGGCTACTACTTGGGCACGTTGGCTGCGGGCCGCTGGGGCCGCTCGCCGCTCTTCGAAGCCTGCGGCGCGATGCTGGGTCTCGCGGCGTCGGCCCGGCAGATCTGGTTGCTGCTGTCACGGAAATGAACACGCGCGCGAGCGCAGCGGGGATGGCTTGGACACGACGTCGATCCTGGCCCGGACCCGCCGGTGGACCCTGGCGGCAGCCGCCGCCGGCACCGCGGTGATGTTCCTCGCGGCGACGCCGCGGGCCGCGCTGAGCTTCCTGGGCGCCGCCCTCTGGGGCGTCGCGGGGTTCTGGCTGCTCGAACGGCTGGTCCGGCAGGCCCTGGTGGCGCCCGGCGAGCCGCGCGACCGCCGCGCCCTGCTCCTGCTCATGGCGGGGAAGGTTGCCCTGTACGCCGCCGGCATCTGGGTCCTGCTGTCCGGCGTCGCCTCCCTGCAGGCCTGCGCCCTGGGGTTCTCGCTCCTGTTGGTCATGCTGGTCGTGGTCGGGATCGTGCTCCGGCCCGGATTGCAGCTCCCTCGCACCGAGCCGCGGAGTCGCGATGACGAGTAAGCTGAAGCGCCTGACGTTCCTCGCCGCGGCCCTGGCCGTGCTCGCCTTCGCGGCCCTGCCCGCGGTGGCGGCCGACGAGCACGCCGCGGTTGAAGAGCACGCCGCGGCCGGCGAGCACGCCGAAGCGAGCGACCTCTACCACCTGCCGAACTTCATCAGCATCTTCTGGGGCGACCGGCTGGCCGGCGACCGGGCCGGCTACCTGGACCCGCTGTTCTCGGCGATCGCGGCGCTGATCATCATGACCGTGCTGCTGCGGGTGGCCTCGCGGCCCACCGACGAGCCGTCGCGCTTCCACGTGGCGATCGAGATGCTGGTCGACGGCCTGTACGGCCTGGTCGAGGGCGCGATCGGGCCGAGCGCGCGCCGCTACACGCCGTACCTCGGCACGCTGTTCATGTTCATCCTGATCAACAACTTCATGGGCCTGGTGCCGTTCCTGCACGCCTCGACCTCGAGCATCAACACGACCGTCTCGCTGGCGCTCTGCACCTTCCTGTACGTGCAGTTCATCGGCATCAAGGAGAACGGCCCGCTGGGCTACCTGCACCACCTGGCCGGTTCGCCGCGCAGCGGCCTGGAGTGGGGCTTCGTGCCCCTGATGTTCCCGCTGCACGTGCTCGGCGAGTTCATCAAGCCGCTGAGCCTGAGCCTGCGACTGTTCGGCAACATCATGGGCGAGGACAAGCTGCTGGCCGTGTTCGTGGTGCTGGGCGCCGGCATGCTCTCGTTCGCGCACCTGCCCTTCGGGCTGCCGATCCAGGTGCCCATCATGTTCCTGGCGATGCTGACCAGCACCATCCAGGCGCTGGTCTTCACGCTGCTGTCGACGATCTACATCGCCCTGATGCTGCCGCACGGCGAGCACGAGCACGCCGCGGCGGGGCACGGGCACTGAGGTCCGTTAGTCCGACCCGTCAACCACGACCGTGAAAGGTGAGGAGGAGACATGGAGAACAACCTGCTGGGACTGGCTCTGCCCCTGGGCGTCGGCATCGCCGCCGTCGGTTCGGGCCTCGGCCTGGGCCGCGCCATCGGTTCCGCGATGGAGGCCATGGGCCGCCAGCCCGAGGCCATCGGCCAGATCCAGACCGCGATGATCATCGGCTGCGCCTTCATCGAGGCGTTGACGATCTACGCGCTGCTGTCCGTCATCCTGCTGATGGGCAAGCTGGGCTGACAGGCCGCCGACGGGTTCCCGGGACGCCCGCGGTCCGCGGGGCCCGTTGCGGGCCGTTCGACGGCGTCCATTAGACCGCGAAAGGTTCGGACATGCATCTGGACATCAGGGTCATCCTGACGAACATCATCGGCTTCGTGATCGTCGTCTGGGTGCTCGCGAAGTTCGCCTGGAAGCCGATCCTCGACCTGCTCGACGCCCGGCGCGCCAAGATCCGCGACGACTTCGCCAAGGCGGAGACGGCGAAGACCGAGGCGCAGACGCTGCGCGGCGAGTTCGAGTCGAAGATCGGCGACATCAAGGTCATCGAGCGCGAGCGGGTGCAGGAGGCGGTCAAGCGCGGCGAGGAGATCGCCGAGCGGATCAGGGCCGAGGCCCGCGAGAAGGCCGACGCCACGCTCGACAAGGCGCGCCAGGACATCGACGTCGAGGCCCACAAGGCCCAGGTCGTCCTGCGCGACGAGGTGGTGACCCTGGCGGTCGCCTCGACCGAGATGCTCCTGAACACGAAGCTCGACCCGGAGACGCACCGGCGCCTCGTGCGCGAGTACATCGACAGCCTCGGGGAGATGCCGCATGCGTGACCGCGGCGTCGAGACGCGCTACGCCCGCGCCCTGATGCTCGCCGCCCGCGAGGCCGGCGAGCTGGACGGCGTGGCCGAGTCGTTCGTCGGAGTGATCGCGGCGCTCGGGCAGAACCCGGCGCTGGTCGCCTTCCTCGAGGGCCCCCAGGTCGCCCACGACGAGAAGACCGCGCTGGTGCGCAAGCTGTTCACCGGCCGCGTCGAGGCGACGCTGCTGCACTTCCTGCTGCTGCTGATCGACAAGAACCGGGTCCAGCACGTCGCGGACATCCAGCGGGAGTTCGCGGCCATGGTCGAGGAGTCGCAGGGCCTGTCCCGCGCGACCGTCGTCACGGCCGTGCCGCTGCCCGACGACCTCGAGCGCGACCTGACCGCCAGGCTCGAGAAGCTGACCGGCCGCCGGCTGCTGCTGACCAAGACCGTGGACCCCGCCGTGCTCGGGGGCGTCCGCGTGACCATGGGCGACCGCGTCATCGACGGGACCGTCAGGACGAACCTGGACAAGCTGCGCGCGCAACTGTTCCGGACCAACGTTCGCTAGAACGAGGAGAGAGCCTTGAAACTCAGGCCAGAAGAGATCAGCTCCGTCCTCTCGCAGGAGCTGCAGAAGTACGACCGCGACCTCGGGGTCGAGAGCGTCGGCACCATCCTGCAGGTGGGCGACGGCATCGCCCGCATCTACGGCCTGCAGGACGTGATGGCCGGCGAGCTCATCAAGTTCCCCGGCGACATCTTCGGCATGGTCCTGAACCTGGAGGAGAACTCCGTGGGCGCCGCCATCTTCGGCGACGACACCCACATCAAGGAGGGCGACCAGGTCACCCGCACCGGGCGCATCGCCGAGGTGCCGGTGGGCGACGCCGTGATCGGCCGCGTGGTGAACGCCGTCGGCCAGCCGCTGGACGGCAAGGGCCCGATCGCCAGCACGCAGACCCGCAAGATCGAGGTCAAGGCGCCGGGCGTCATCGCGCGCCAGCCGGTCAAGGAACCGCTGATGACCGGCCTGAAGGCCATCGACTCGATGATCCCCATCGGCCGCGGCCAGCGCGAGCTGATCATCGGCGACCGCCAGACCGGCAAGACGGCCATCGCCATCGACACGATCATCAACCAGAAGGACTCGGGCGTTTACTGCTTCTACGTGGCCATCGGCCAGAAGCAGTCGACCGTGGCGCAGGTCTACCGGACCCTGCAGGAACACGGCGCCATGGCCTACACGACCATCATCTCCGCCTCGGCCAGCGAGCCCGCCCCGATGCTCTTCATCGCCCCCTACGCCGGCTGCGCCATGGCCGAGCACTTCATGTGGCAGGGCAAGCACACGCTGGTGATCTACGACGACCTCTCCAAGCAGGCCAACGCCTACCGCCAGCTGTCGCTGCTGCTGCGGCGCCCGCCCGGACGCGAGGCCTTCCCCGGCGACGTCTTCTACCTGCACTCCCGCCTGCTCGAGCGCGCCGTGAAGCTGAGCGACGAGAACGGCGGCGGCTCGCTGACGGCGCTGCCGATCATCGAGACCCAGGCCTCGGACGTGTCGGCCTACATCCCGACCAACGTGATCTCGATCACCGACGGCCAGATCTTCCTGGAGAACGACCTGTTCTACCAGGGCGTGCGCCCCGCCATCAACGTGGGCATCTCGGTGTCCCGCGTGGGCGGCAGCGCCCAGACCAAGGCCATGAAGAAGATCGCCGGCTCGCTGCGCCTCGACCTCGCCCAGTACCGCGAACTGCAGGCCTTCGCGCAGTTCGGCAGCGACCTGGACAAGGCCACGCTGCGCCAGCTCACGCGCGGCGAGCGCATGGTCGAGATCCTCAAGCAGGGCCAGTACGTGCCCCTGCCGGTGGAGAAGCAGGTCGCGATCATCTACGCCGGCACCCGCGGCTACCTCGACGACCTGCCGGTCGCCGTGCTGAAGCAGTGGGAGGCGGACCTGTACGTGTTCCTGGACGAGAAGCACAGCGGCGTGCTGCACGACATCCGCACCTCGGGCAAGCTCGAGCCCGCGACCGAGGACGCCCTGAAGCACGCCATCGAGGAGTTCAAGTCCTCGCGCAAGGAAGCCTAGGAGGTCGTCCGTGGCCGGCGCCGGCATCAAGACGATCAACAAGCGGATCCGCTCGGTCCGCTCGACGCAGCAGATCACCAAGGCCATGAAGATGGTCTCGGCCGCCAAGCTGCGCCGCGCCCAGGACCGCCTGGTCTCGGCGCGCCCGTACTCGCACAAGCTGGCCGAGCTGCTGCAGCGCCTGGCCGAGTCGGGCGATTCCGGGCACCCGTACCTGGAGCGCCGCGCCGTGCACCGCCGCCTGGTGGTCGTGGTGACCTCGGACAAGGGCCTCTGCGGCGCCTACAACATGAACGTGATGCGCGTGGCGCAGCGGGCCGCGGACGCGTCGATTGCCGAGGGGCGTCCCTGCGCGATCTACGCCATCGGGCGCAAGGCGCGCGACTACTTCCGCAAGCGCGGCTACGACGTGGTCGCCGCGCACGACGACTTCGCCGCCAGCGCCAGCGACGACAAGGCCCGGCGCGTCGCCGACGACGTGGTGAGGATGTTCACCGAGGGCGAAGCCGACGAGGTGCTGCTGGCCTACGCGGCCTTCATCAGCACGCTGACCCAGCGCCCGGCGCTGGACACGCTGCTGCCGGTGGCGCCGCCCGCCGGCGGTGTCGACGCGGCGAAGACCGCTGTCGACTACATCTGGGAGCCCGGCCGCGACGCCCTCTTCGCCGCGCTGCTGCCCCAGTACCTGCGCAACCGCGTCTACATCACGCTGTGCGAGGCCTTCGCCAGCGAGCACGGCGCGCGCATGACCAGCATGTCGGCCGCCACCGAGAACGCCGGCGAACTGATCGAGGCCCTCACGCTCAAGCGCAACCGCGAGCGCCAGGCCGCCATCACCCAGGAGATCAGCGAGATCGTGGGCGGGGCCAACGCCCTGTAGCCCGCTTGGTCCAGCAAGGAGATGACAAGGACATGGCCGAGAACTACGGACGCGTCGTGCAGGTGATCGGGCCCACGGTGGACCTCGAGTTCGACTCGGACCACCTGCCCGACATCCTCAACGCCATCAGGATCGCCGACGCGGCGAAGGAGATCGACCTGATCGTCGAGGTGGCCCAGCACACCGGCAACAACCAGGTGCGCTGCATCGCCATGGATTCGACCGACGGACTGGTGCGCGGCATGAAGGCGCTGGACACCGGCGGCCCCATCCGCGTGCCCGTGGGCGAGCAGAGCCTGGGCCGCCTGTTCAACCTGCTGGGCAAGCCCATCGATGGCAAGGGCGACGTGCCCCACCCCGAGAAGACGGCGCCCATCCACCACGCGCCGCCGTCGCTCGAGGACCAGGGCGAGTCCAACGAGGTCTTCGAGACCGGCATCAAGGTCGTCGACCTGCTGGCGCCCTACGTCAAGGGCGGCAAGATCGGCCTGTTCGGCGGCGCCGGCGTGGGCAAGACGGTCATCGTGATGGAGCTGATCCACGCCATCGCCACCGAGCACGGCGGCTACTCCGTGTTCTGCGGCGTGGGCGAGCGCACGCGCGAGGGCAACGACCTCTACCTGGAGATGAACGAGTCCGGCGTCATCAAGAACACGGCGCTGGTCTTCGGACAGATGAACGAGCCGCCCGGAGCCCGCCTGCGCGTGGCCCTGTCCGGCCTGACCATGGCCGAGCACTTCCGCGACGAGATGAAGCAGGACGTGCTGCTGTTCATCGACAACATCTTCCGCTTCACGCAGGCCGGCTCCGAGGTGTCCGCGCTGCTGGGCCGCATGCCCAGCGCCGTGGGCTACCAGCCGACCCTGGCCACCGAGATGGGCGCCCTGCAGGAGCGCATTACCTCGACGCGCAACGGCTCGATCACCTCGGTGCAGGCCATCTACGTGCCCGCCGACGACCTCACCGACCCCGCCCCCGCGACCGCGTTCTCGCACCTCGACGCCACGACGGTGCTCTCGCGCCAGATCGCCGAGCTGGGCATCTACCCGGCCGTGGACCCGCTGGACTCCTCCAGCCGCATCCTCGACCCGCGCTACATCGGCCAGGACCACTACGACGTGGCCCGCTCGGTCCAGGGCGTGCTGCAGCGCTACAAGGACCTGCAGGACATCATCGCGATCCTGGGCATGGACGAGCTGAGCGACGAGGACAAGCTCGCCGTGCAGCGCGCCCGCAAGATCCAGAAGTTCCTCTCTCAGCCCTTCTTCGTGGCCGAGCAGTTCACCGGCATGGCCGGCCGCTACGTGAAGCTCGAGGACACCGTCCGCAGCTTCAAGGCCATCGTCGCCGGCGAGTACGACCACGTGCCCGAGCAGGCCTTCTACATGTGCGGCGGCATCGAGGAAGTGCTCGAGAAGTTCGAGAAGATGCAGGCGGAAGGCTGACCGATGGCCAACTCCTTCAAGGTCACCATCACCACCGCCGAGCAGCAGCTGCTCGAGACGGACGCCGTGTCGCTGACCCTGCCGGGCATCGCGGGCTACCTGGGCATCTGGGCCAACCACGCCCCGCTGGTGACCGCGCTGGTCCCCGGCGTGGTGACCCTGCGCCACGACGACAGCGACGCCGCCGGCTCGGTGAGCCACTTCGCGGTGAGCCGCGGCTTCGTCGAGGTGGCGAACAACCGCGTCTCGGTCATGGTCGACAGCTGCGAGCCCTCCAACCAGATCGACGTCACCAGGGCCGAGGCGGCGCTGGAGCGGGCGAAGAAGCTGCTGCTGGAGCCGGCCAACGCGAAGGTCGACGTGGCGCGGGCGGAGGCGGCGCTGGAGCGGGCGAAGGCGCGGCTGATCGCGGCCAAGAAGGGGAAGTAGCCTAAGGGTCATCAATCCCTCAAGCAACCCCCGCACGAGCGGAGGGCTGCTGCTTATGGCAGCGATCGCCTAGAGCAACGAGGTCGCCTGTATGCTCGTATCCTGATTTATGTTAGATTTCGGCATCTGTACCAATGATGTCTACTATGCTAACATCATGATTATGAATTCGTCCGAAGTGAGCTACGAAATCTACACGACATCGAGACGGGGTCCAGATAAAGCCCGCAACGGCGATTGTGTGTCGAACACTCTGCTGGAAGAAGATCAGGCCCTGGCGCTGGTTGTCTGCGACGGTGTGGGATCACACGCTTACGACTGGCGGGCGTCGGAGACGGCTTGTAGATCGGTGATCGGAGCGCTGCAGAGTGGCAGCGGCAATCTCAATCGCCGGATGGCAGAAGCCGTACAAATCGCCCACGGCGACGTCCAGGAACTCGAAGGCGCTGCGCGGGGCGCCACCACGACCATGGTGCTTGTTGTGTGGAGGATTGGCGATGATCACTGTCGCTTCGTGAGTATCGGCGACTCCCGGCTCTACCGATTAAGCGTGGACGGAGTCGAAAAGCTAACCCAGGATGACACCTGTTCAAAACCCGCAACGATCGCCGGCGAGTTGGTTCTGTGCTCGGGTGCGGTTCGGTTCGCACACGCACTGACACGAGCAGTGGGTTATGGTGTCTTGGGAGATGTGACCGTGTTGACAGCGCCCCTCCTTGAAGGTGACATGCTGATCGCGGTAACCGACGGATGTCACGAACTTCCTGGCATCGACCAGATTTTCCGCCACATATTCGAGAGGAACGATCTCGAATCCGCAGTTTTCGAGAGTCTGATCAAAGCCCACCAGAGTGAGGGACGCGATGATGCAACTACCGCAATGGTACGTCGAATAAATATTGACGAACCGACCCTGCAACGCTGCCGCAGATTAGTCCGCTCCGGAACATCCGCGATTAATCCCCCAGTGCCGAAGCACATTCTTCAGCGCGCAGGGCTGATTTTTTTGCGCGAAGCAGCGGAATCTCGAGACTCGGCCGGTATGCTAGAAGTTCTAGACTATTTAGACGAGCAACATATTTTGATCCAGAAGAAAGAAATCGCGATCCTACTCGACACGATCGAAGAAGACGGCACCCAGGAGACACGACGTGCATTCCGGCGCCTAGCCACCTTGCTTGCCCTTAGTAAATGATACATTTCATAGCACTAGAAATTCAATCCAGGCGGTATCTCAGGGAATTGAGCGGTCATTGGCTCGCGCTATTACCTTCATCACACCATAAACCACGCTCACAGAGCAATACAGGAATCTAATATCTTAAAGAAGGGAATTGTTAATTTCACGACCTATCGTTAGGCATGTCCTTGATTAGATTTCTTAAATATGCTGCAGTAACCTGAGCCGCGGCAATCGGCACAGTCACCTCTGATCCCACAGGATATCTGTTTGCGACAGTTGCAATAAAATTGGACATATCCAATATTTGCTTTCTTGAAACCGAAAACGCCGCATATGATGATTCAACGAAAACTTCTAACGTTTCGGCAAGATCGGTCAGTTGTTTCTTGAGTCCCATCTAAGCTCTCCTTTACGGTATGTCGCGGTATTAGAAATCGCTGCCGCCGCCTTCTCTTAGTTCTTTCGATTCCTCCATGTCGCAAAGCGGGCAACGGGTCCAACTAGAGTCAAGCGAGTGAATTGACTCAGGAACCGATGATGCTGGAGAACACCTGCAATCGGCGGTGAGCACCTGTAATAGGCGCGTACGAGTTGACGACCAAGGATGCCGGCCAGATCCGTCCAGCGCTCTCGGCAGTGACCGGCCACACCGGTGGTGGCAGCCGGTTGGCTCGCCGAGGCCATTTCCATGAAGAGATCGGCAGACAGGATGCGACGTATCCGGAATCCGGCTAGGCACTGCCAGCGGCTGCCTGTCCTGATCGAGTGGGTCTGGAGTCCGGGCATTCAGAACCCCCAGGATGCAATGATGTCGATTTCCATAGTGGAGTATATACCCACGCGGAGTTTGCCATGGAACTCCTATTCCAGAAAGTGATATCCTCCTCGTGTAGCCGCCAAACGATGCCAGACATGCTATCCTGATTTACTTGTTCCCTGTCACGACAGAACAGATTTTTCCTGCGAGGCCACCAGCCTAGCGGCTCAGCCGAAGTCATAGAGCGACTCGGCTAGGATTACAATCGATCGATACTCATGAGCGATCATGTGAGGGAGAAATGATATCCATGCCCCCCCGCCAGCTCCCCACCCCCCTGGAGATCGTCGCCTTCCTCGACCGCTACGTCCACGGCCAGGACCTGGCGAAGCGCGACCTCGCCGTCGCGGTGTACAGCCACTACCTGGGTCTCGGCTACCGCGACCGCCGCGTCAGGGAGGGCTTCGCGCGCGCGATC
>JAURXS010000533.1 GCA_030654305.1 bacterium
AGGACGCCAGGCAGCCCGGCGTGTCGGTCAGCCAGCGGTCGGACATCGTGTCGCCGGTCATCAGGATGCCGTGCCGGGGCACGAAGACGGCGATGTCGCTCGCGGTGTGCATGCCGCCGGTGTAGTACAGCTCGAACGTGGTGTCGCCCATGTCGAGCGTGAGGCGGTCGGCGAAGGTGCGCGTGGGCGGCACGAGCGGCGCGTCCGCCAGCAGGGCGTCGCGGTTCAGGATGTCCAGGGCCAGGTCCTCGCGCAGGCTCGCCAGGCTCGGGTCGCCCTCGGGCAGCGCCGCGATGCGAGCTTCCGTTTCGGGGATGCCGATCGCGAACCATTCCAGGGCTTGCGGCCGGAAGGCCAGGCCGTCGGCCATGCCCTCGGCGACCAGCTCGTGGCCGACGATCTCGCAGTCGGCGTAGACCGCGTTGCCGCCGGTGTGGTCGCCGTGCTCGTGGGTGTTGACCAGCGTCGTGAAGTCGCCGCGCCCGAGCTCGCGCGCGATGACGCGCCGCAGCTCGCGGTCGACCAGCGGGTTGCCGGTCGTGTCCACGACCAGGATGCCCTTCTGCGTGGCGAAGGCGACCGTCGCCGTCGAGGAGATGTGGTCGCCGACCCAGACCCTGACGACCCCCTCGCCGAGTTTCTGTACGTGGACCGGCAGCCCGGCCACCGTTTCGGCGGCGGCGGTCGCCGCCGTGAGCACCATCGCTAGGCCGATCAACAGCCCGCACCGCTTGTTCATCTCCGCTCCCCCGTGTGGTTGATGACGGCGCCTCGGGGCGTGGGGCGAGGCGTTCTGGTACTTACGGGGAATTGATCATCTGGTTTCACTGAAGCGGAGGTTCTACCGAAAGCAGGCCCCTACGCAAGGAACCGTCTGCCCACCCCGCTCCCACTGCAGCGTCGCGTGCCCGATGCCGAAGCGGTCGTGGAGCTCCCGGCAGGCCCGGGCCAGCAGCTCGTCGTCGTCGCGCGGGTCGGGCTTCACGAGGTGGGCGGTGAGCGCGGACTCGGTCGTGCTCATGCCCCAGATGTGCAGGTCGTGGACGGCCGTCACCCCGGGCAACCCGCCCAGGTATGCCTCCACCGCCGCGGGGTCGATCCCCGCCGGCACCGCCGCCAGCGCCAGGTCCACCGACTCGCGCAGCAGCCCCCAGGTCCCGACCAGGATCACCGCCGCGATCACCAGGCTGACGGTCGGGTCCAGCCACATCCACCCGGTCCGCAGCATCACGAACCCGGCGGCCACCACGCCCGCCGACACCGCGGCGTCGGCCGCCATGTGCAGGAACGCGGCGCGGATGTTGAGGTCGCGCTTGCGCCCCGCCACGAACAGCAGCGCCGTGGCCGTGTTCAGCACCACGCCGACCGCCGCCACCCAGATGACCGTCACGCCGACCACCGCGCCCGGCCGCCCGAAACGCTGCACCGCCTCCCACGAGATCCCGCCCACCGCGACCAGCAGCAGCCCCGCGTTGAGCATCGCCGCCAGGATGGACGAGCTGCGCCAACCGTAGGTGCGCCGCTGCGAGGGCTTGCGCTGCGCCAGCCGCGTGGCGCCCCAGGCCAGCAGCAGCCCGAGCACGTCGCCCAGGTTGTGCCCCGCGTCCGCCAGCAGCGCCAGCGAGTGCGCGGCCACGCCGAACCCGGCCTCGACGATCACGAAGCCGACGTTGAGCGCCACGGCGACCGCGAAGATGCGGTTGTAGTCGTTGGGGGCGTGGGCGTGATGTTCGCGTCCCTTCATCGATCCGGCCCGCCGTCGATGTGGAGCTTGTGCAGCATCCGGTGCGCCAGCGGCGCGAACATCACGCCCACGACGACCAGGAACACCACACCGGAAAACAGCGAGTACATTCCCGCGAAGATCCTGCCGCCGTCCGTCCGCAACTGGTCCACGGGACCCATCCCGCCCAGGATCATCGACGCGTTGAGGAACGCGTCGATCCAGCCCATGCCCTCGGTCGCGCGGTACCCCGCCATGCCGATCGCGAGCGACACCATGACGATCCCGAACCCCACGCCGCCGTGGACCGCCAACCGCCGCAGGAACACCCCGCGGCTCGCCAGGGGCTCCCGCCGATGCTCGTACCGCCAGTGCCTCGGTTTTCCGGACCCGCCGGTCATGATGGAACCTCG
>JAURXS010000534.1 GCA_030654305.1 bacterium
GGCTGCCGCGGACGTGCGTGCACTGCGGGCTCGATCTCGGCCCCGACCACCGCGAACAGGACGGCCCCTTCTGCTGCGCCGGCTGCCGCGTCGTCCACGGCCTGATCCACGGCGCCGGCCTCGACCGCTACTACGAGCTGCGCCGCGGCGAATCCGCTCCGTCGCCGCAACTCCGTCCCGACAACTTCGCCTGGCTGGACCTGCAGCTCGAGGATCCCGCCCACCGCGTGGGCGAGGGCGTGGTGCGGTTGCGCCTGGACCTGCAGGGCGTGCACTGCGCCGCCTGCGTCTGGCTGCTCGAACAGCTCTTCGCGCGGCGGGCCGCCGGTCGCGACCTGCGCATCAACCCGGCCCTGGGCACCGTCGAGCTGGTCTGGGACACGCGCCTCGGTTCGCTGCGGGACTACCTGGCCGAGGCCGAGGCGTTCGGCTACCGCTTCGGCCCGGCGCACGCCAAGCCGACGCCGCGGTCGCGGGGGATCCTGGTGCGCCTGGCCGTCGCCGCGGCCGCGGCCATGAACGTCATGATGTTCAGCCTCAGCTACTACTTCGGGCTCGCGCCCGGCGAGCAGGGGCCGGCCTACGTCATGTTCGGTCGCCTGAGCCTCGCGCTGTGCACCGTCGCGGTCGGGGTGGGCGGCTGGCCTTTCTTCGCCGCCGCGTGGCGGGGCCTGCGCCGCCGCGTGGTGCACCTGGACCTGCCCATCGCGCTGGGGATGCTCCTGAGCTGGGGCGGTTCGGTCCACGCCTACCTGACCGCGGGTCCCGAGAACGCCTACTTCGACACCGTCACCATCTTCGTGGCCCTGATGCTCGTGGGACGCTGGCTGCAGGAGTGGGTGCTCGAGCGCAACCGCAACTCGCTGCTGGCGTCCGGCGGCATCGCCGACCTCTACGCGCGCCGCCTCGTCGACGGCCGGCTGCAGGCCGTGTCCGCCTCCGATCTGCGCACCGGCGACGAGATCTGGGTCGCGCCCGGCGACCTGGTGCCCGTCGCGGGCGTGCCCCTGCACCGCGAGGTCCTGGTCTCGCTGGACTGGATCACCGGCGAGTCCGACGCGCAGGTCCGCCGCCCCGGCGAGCGCGTGCCCGCCGGCGCCTTCAACGCCGGCGAGACGGGCTTCCGGCTGGCCGCCGTGGAGGACTTCTCCGACTCGCGGCTGCACGACCTGCTGCGCCTGGACGACGCGCGCGGGGACGACGCCGACGCGCCCCGCGACGCCTGGCACCGCATCGCCACGGTGTACGTCGGGGTCGTGCTCCTGCTGGCCGCGACGGGGTTCGCGGCCTGGCTCGGCGCGGGGCTGCAGCGGGCGGTGGCGGTGGCGGTCTCGGTGCTGGTGGTCACCTGCCCGTGCGCGCTGGGGCTGGCCGTGCCGCTGGCGCGCGAGCTGGTGCACGTCGGGCTGCGCCGGCACGGCGTGCTGCTGCGCCGCAACAGCTACCTGGAGAAGGCGCTGCGCGTGCGCAAGATCCTCTTCGACAAGACGGGCACGCTGACCCGCGGCCTGCTCGCGCTGGCCGACGAGTCACGCCGCGAGCTGCTGGCGCTGCCGGCGGCCGAGCGTCGCGTGCTGTGGAACATGACCGGCCGCAGCGGCCATCCGGTGAGCCGCTGCGTCGCGGCGGCCCTGTCGCTGAGCGACGCCGCCGCCCCCGGCGAAGGCGCCGCCCGGCTCGACCCCGCGGCCGACGACGTGCGCGAGGTCCCCGGCGAGGGACTGTCCTGGGAGCGCGACGGCGCCGTCTGGCGCTTCGGCCGACCGGCGTTCGCCCTGCCGGCGGCCGGAAACATCGATACCTACGCCGGGCGCAGCGTCTTCAGCCGCGACGGCGCGCCACTGGCGTCGCTGACGCTGGTCGAGGAGATGAAGCCCGACGCCGTGGCCGAGGTGGCGCGGCTGCAGGCCGCGGGCTACGAGGTCCACCTGCTGAGCGGCGACGCGCCCGCGCGCGTCCGGTCGGCGGCGGCCGCCCTCGGCCTGGCGGCCGGACGGGCCCGCGGCGGGTTGTCCCCGCAGGCGAAGGCCGACGCCGTGCGCGAGCTGGACGACCGCGACACCCTGATGATCGGCGACGGCCTGAACGACAGCCCCAGCTTCGACGCCGCCTGGACGGCGGCCACCCCGGCCGTCGACCGCGCCGTGCTGCCGCACAAGGCCGACTTCTACTACCTGGGCGACGGCATCGCCGCCGTCCGCCGCTCGCTGGACGCCGCCCGCCGCCTGCGCGCCGTGCAGCGCGGCAACCTCGTGTTCGCCGGCGTCTACAACCTGATCGCGGTCGGGCTCTGCCTGTCCGGGGCGGTCACCCCGGTGGTGGCCGCGGTCCTGATGCCCGTCAGTTCCGTGACGGTGGTCGCGGCGACCGCCGCGCGCCTCGGTGCGGGGAGGTCCCCGTGGACGTCCTGATGATCACCGTTTTCGTCAGCCTGCTGCTGGTCGTCGGCGGGCTGGTGCTGTTCTTCGTCCGCCAGCGCGCGGGCGACTTCGACCACGGGGACCGCCTGTCGCTGCTGCCGCTGGCCGACGACCCGCAGGGCGATCCCGACCCGGAAGCGAAGACGCAGGAGCCCTGAGCGGGCTCGTCCACCCAAGGAGAGGAGGCTCCGCGACTCATGCAAGCCACGACTCCCGTCACCAAGCGCGTGGTGTACGACGACGACGTCGTCCGCGCATTCTCGCTCGCGACCATCATCTGGGGCGCCGTCGGGCTGCTGGTCGGCGTCCTGGTCGCCACCCAGCTGTCGTTCTGGCAGGCCAACCTCGGCCTGCCGTGGACGACGTACGGCCGTCTGCGCCCGCTGCACACCAACGCGGTCATCTTCGCCTTCGTCGGCAACATGATGTTCGCGGGCGTCTACTACAGCACCCAGCGCCTGCTGAAGACCCGCCTGGCCTCGGACCTGCTGAGCTGGGTCCACTTCTGGGGCTGGCAGGCGGTCATCGTGGGGGCGGCGGTCACCTACCCGCTCGGCCTGACCCAGGGCAAGGAGTACGCGGAGCTGATCTGGCCGCTGGACCTGCTGGTCGTGCTGGTCTGGGTCGCCTTCGGGGTGAACTTCTTCTGGACGCTGGCCCGGCGCAACGAGCGCAACCTGTACGTGGCGATCTGGTTCTATATTTCGACGATCATCACCATCGCCGTGCTCTACATCGTCAACAACCTGCAGTTGCCGACGAGCGCGACCCATTCCTACTCGATCTTCACCGGGGTGCAGGACGCCCTGGTGCAGTGGTGGTACGGCCACAACGCCGTGGCCTTCTTCCTGACCACCCCGATCCTGGGCATCATGTACTACTTCCTGCCCAAAGCCGCCGGCCGGCCGGTCTACTCGTACCGGCTGTCGATCGTGCACTTCTGGTCGCTGATCTTCATCTACATCTGGGCCGGACCGCACCACCTGCTGTACACCGCGCTGCCGGACTGGGCGCAGACGATGGGCATGATCTTCAGCGTCATGCTGTGGGCCCCGAGCTGGGGCGGTATGCTCAACGGCCTGCTGACCCTGCGCGGCGCCTGGGACAAGCTGCGCACCGACCCGGTCATCAAGTTCTTCATCGTCGCGGTGACCTTCTACGGCATGAGCACCTTCGAGGGGCCGCTGCTGTCGATCAAGAGCGTCAGCGCCCTGGGCCACTACACCGACTGGATCATCGGCCACGTCCACGGCGGCGCCCTGGGCTGGAACGGCTTCATGGCCTTCGGCATGCTGTACTGGATGGTGCCGCGCCTCTGGGGCACGCAGCTCAAGTCGGTGCGCCTGGCCGAGGTCCACTTCTGGATCGCGACCTTCGGCATCCTGCTCTACGTCGTCGCGATGTGGATCTCCGGCGTCAGCCAGGGCCTGTTCTGGCGCGCGCTGGACGCCGAGGGCTTCCTCAAGTACCCGGACTTCATCGAGGGCCTGCTCGCCTCGCGGTTCATGTACCAGATGCGCCTGATCGGCGGCCTGGCCTACTTCGCCGGCGCCCTGCTGATGGTCGGCAACCTCTGGGCGACGATCCGCAGCGGCCGCCGGACGACTGTCGAGATCGAGGTCCAGGGCTACGAGCGCGGCGGCCCCGGCTTCTGGGCGCTGATGCGCGGCGCGCCGGTGCTCTACTCGCTGGCCGTGATCGTGCTGTCGCTGATCCTGTTCTTCTCCAGCACCCTCGGCAGCGCCATCGCGCTGGCCGGTTTCGGCGTGCTGGTGATCGCGGGCGCCCTCTCCATCGGCATGGAGAAGTCGCGCCGCAGCTGGCACGACCTGATCGAGGGGCACTCGCTGGCCTTCTCGGTGCTGGTGCTGGTGGCGATCCTCGTGGGCGGCCTGGTGGAGCTCGTGCCGCTGGTCGTCGCCAAGAAGGACGTGCCGGCCCAGGTCGCGCACGCCGATTCGGTCTGGGCGGCGAAGGGCGAGTACGTCTTCGTCCAGATGCCCTACAGCCCGCTGGAGCTCGAGGGCCGGGACATCTACGTGCGCGAGGGCTGCTACGTCTGCCACAGCCAGATGGTCCGCCCCTTCCGCCACGAGACCCTGCGCTACGGCGAGTACAGCCGGGCCGCCGAGTTCATCTACGACACGCCCTTCCAGTGGGGCTCCAAGCGCACCGGCCCCGACCTGCACCGCGAGGGCGGCAAGTACGCCAACGTCTGGCACTACCTGCACATGACCGACCCGCGCTCGACCTCGCCGGGCTCGAACATGCCGCCGTACCCGTACCTCAAGACGCACCGGGTCGACCTGGGGGCCACCGCGGGCAAGATGCGGGTCCTGCGCAAGCTGGGCGTCCCCTACGACGAGGCGCAGATCGCCGGCGCCTCGGCGACCGCCCGCGACCAGGGGGGGCTGGTCGTCGCCGACCTGGCCACCCAAGGCGTCACGATCGCTCCCGACAGCGAGCTGGTCGCCCTGATCGCCTACCTGCAGCGCCTGGGCCGCGGCCCGCAGCCCGTGGCGCCGGCCCCGGCCGCGGTGGCCGCGCGGGAGGTGGCGCGATGAGCGAGTGGTTCTTCCGGGACAACCCGCTGCTGGCCTGGCCGCTGGTGGGCCTGGGCATCTTCGTCGCGGCGTTCCTGATGGTGATCCTCTACGTGACGGTCGTGCTGCGCCGCGACCGCGAGCTCGAGCGGATGGCGGCGCTCCCCCTGGACGACGGGGCGACGGGCGCGGCCGAGGAAGGAGTCGTGCGGACATGAGCGAGCACAAGCCCGACGAACTGCGCGGCCACGTGTACGACGGCATCGAGGAGTACGACAACAAGCTGCCCAACTGGTGGCTGTTCATCCTCTACGGGTCGATCGTCTTCGCGGTCGGCTACTGGCTGGTGTTCCACACCTTCTCGATCGTCGACCTGCCGGGCGCCCGGTACGACAAGGAGATGGTCAAGGCCAGCGAGGAGCAGCTGGCCCGCATGGCCAAGCAGGGGCTCACCGACGAGAGCCTGGCCCTGATGGCCGCCATCCCCGCCCAGGTGGAGGAGGGCCGCCAGCTCTACGCGACCTACTGCGTGGTCTGCCACGCCGACCGCGGCCAGGGCCTGGTGGGCCCGAACCTGACCGACGGCTTCTGGATCCACGGCGGCCGCCCGCTGGACATCCACAAGACCGTCACCGACGGCGTGCCGAGCAAGGGCATGGCCGCCTGGGGCCGCCAGCTCGGTCCGACGCGCGTCCAGAAGGTCGTGGCCTACGTGCTGACGATCAAGGGCACCGAGGTGCCGGGCAAGGCGCCCGAGGGAGTGCCCGAGGCCGCGGCGGCCCCCGCGGCCGCCAAGGCGTCGCCGACCACCGTGGCGTCGCCGACCACCGTGGCGCCGCCGTCCGCCGCGCCCGCGGCAGC
>JAURXS010000535.1 GCA_030654305.1 bacterium
GAACGGCGACACGAGCGCCGGCGGGGGCGGGGTCTGGTTCTGCGAGCCCAGGCCGGTCACGACCAGGTCGTCGAGGTACCAGCCGTCGTAGACGACCGAAGAGTCGGTCTCGAGCCGGAAGCGCAGGTAGACCGACTGGCCGGCGTAGGCGCCCAGGTCGATCTCGGCCAGGGTCCAGGCCGCCAGCGTGCCGTTGTAGGTCGCCACCGTCGTCCAGGTCGAATTGTTGGTCGAGACCTGGACGTAGGCGTAATCGTAGCCCGATTCGAGCGTGTACTTGTGCCAGAACGACAGCTTGGCGCCGGCGGGCATGGCGATGGGCGTGTTCAGCGAGGCGTAGGTCGCGCTGGAGTTGAGGTAGTTGCCCGCGGGCGAGTCGTGCAGCGAGTGGGTGGCGGTGTGGCTGGAGGACGTGACCAGGGCCCAGGTGCCCGTCACCGTCCAGCCGGTGAAGCCGCTCTCGAAATCGTTGCTGTAGACCGAGACGGGCAGGCCCGCCGGGTAGTCCAGGACGAACGAGCTGGTCTGCCCGTCGGCGACCACGGTCACGCGCACGGGCACGCTGTGCGCCGGCGGGACTTCGGCGTCGAGGGTCACCGAGAAGGGGACCGACGCCAGGGACAGCGAGGAGCGGGCGCCGATCGCGCCCACGGTGCGCTGCGCCTCGTGGAGCTGGAGGTAGGGGTCGTCGCAGGACAGGGTCACCGACACCGACGTGGCGCCGACGGTCACGCCCAGGTTCTCCAGCGTGAAGGAGAGACCGGCCGTCTCGCCGGGATCCAGGATGGCGTCGCCGTCGCCGCCGACGACCGTCGGCGTCTTGGCCTGGACGTAGAGCCCGGCCGCCTTCACCTGGTAGAGGGAGGGGAAGAGGTTCTCCGCGAAGAGCGCGTCGATGCGCGACTCGTCGGGCCAGAACCCGTCGCTGTTGCCGCCGATCTCGTTGGAGAAGGCGAGGATCTTGGGGTGCTCGGCGCTGGCGCCGTAGTGCCAGTCGAAGGAGCCGCCGTTGACGCTGTAGAGCAGGTCGGGCGCCTGGCCGGGCTCGTAACCGTTGTACTGGCACATGATCGAGCCCATGTGCTGGAAGATCGCCTCGTCGGCCGTGTTGCTCGACGTGTAGCCCCAGGGGTACAGCGTCAGGCCGGCGTAGGAGTGGAAGCTCTGCGAGGTGAAGAAGTTGTGCGAGTTGATGAAGGCCATCATCGCCTGGGTCTCGGGCTCGCTGCCGGCCGAGGGGCCGCGGTAGGTGTCGTCGCTGGGGACCGTGCTGCTGCCGCCGCCGACCCACTGGTAGGGGTAGTTGCGGTTGAGATCGACGCCGTACGAGCCGTCGCCGTTGACGCGGCGGTTCTTGCGCCACATGCCGCCGCCGGTCGGGTCGGTCGTCTCGTTGTAGAGGAACCCGTCAGGGTTCACGATCGGCACGATGTAGATCTCGCGGTTGTCGAGCAGCCACGTGATCTCGGGGTCGACGCCGTAGTTCGAGCCGAAGTACTCCACGAGCATCGAGGCGGTCTCCGAGGCCATGATCTCGCGGGCGTGGTGCATGGCGTCGAACAGGATCTCGGGCTCGCCCGTCTCGTTGACCTCGGGGTTGTCCGAGACGCGGACGCACCAGATCGCGTTGCCCTGCAGAGTGGTGCCCAGGCTCCACTTGGCGCTGACGACTTCGGGGTACAGCGCGTGCAGCTGGTCGAGCCAGGTGATGGTCTCGGAGTAGGAGTGGAACAAGCCGAAGTTCAGTCCCTTGTTACGCGAGGCGTACGCCGCCGACATGTCGGGCTCCACGACCTCGTAGCGGATGCCGGCCTGGTCGAGCCAGGCCAGATCCTTCGGCAGGGCCACGATCTCGACGTGGTGGCCGGGCTTGCGGGCCACGATGTCCAGGCCGGGGTTGGCCCTCAGGGCCGCCTCGACCTGCG
>JAURXS010000536.1 GCA_030654305.1 bacterium
ATCCAGGACGAGACCAAGGTCACGATCCGCAACATCCCGCTCGGGACGCCGGACGAGACCGGCGTCTGCATCCGCTGCGGGCAGCCCAGCGGGCGGCGGGTCCTGTTCGCGCAGTCGTACTAGGCGGGCCGGGCGGGCCCTTTCAAACGCCGCCGGCTGTGATTATCTTGTTTCCCGGAGCGGCTCCGCCGCTTGGACACCAACAGGAGACAGTGCCATGCAGACCCCGTGGACGGATCAGAAGATCCAGGAGCGCATGCGGCTGAAGGTCGGCCTCGCCGAGATGCTCAAGGGCGGCGTCATCATGGACGTCACCAACGCCGAGCAGGCCAAGATCGCCGAGGAGGCCGGCGCGGTGGCCGTCATGGCGCTGGAGCGCATCCCCGCCGACATCCGCCGCGACGGCGGCATCGCGCGGATGAGCCAGCCCGCGATGATCAAGCAGATCCAGGACACGGTGTCGATCCCGGTCATGGCCAAGTGCCGCATCGGCCACTTCGCCGAGGCCCAGATCCTCGAGGCCCTCGGCGTCGACTTCATCGACGAGTCGGAGGTCCTGACCCCCGCCGACGAGAAGAACCACGTCGACAAGTGGGCCTTCAAGGTGCCCTTCGTCTGCGGCTGCCGCGACCTGGGCGAGGCCCTGCGCCGCATCGGCGAGGGCGCCGCCATGATCCGCACCAAGGGCGAGGCCGGCAGCGGCAACATCGTCGAGGCCGTCCGCCACATGCGCCAGGTGCAGGAGGGCCTCCGCCGCCTGACGGTGCTGCGCGAGGACGAACTGATGCACGAGGCCAAGGAGCTGGGCGCCCCCTACCACATCGTGCTCGAGGTCGCGAAGACCGGCAAGCTGCCGGTGCCCAACTTCGCCGCCGGCGGCGTCGCCACCCCGGCCGACGCCAGCCTGATGATGCAGCTGGGCGCCGAGACGGTCTTCGTCGGTTCGGGCATCTTCAAGAGCAAGGACCCGAAGCCCCGCGCCGAGGCCATCGTGCAGGCCGTCACGTTCTACAAGGACCCCGCGAAGCTGCTGGAGATCAGCATGCACCTCGGCGAGCCGATGAGCGGGCTGGACATCGCGACCATGCCCGAGGACCAGAAGATGGCGGGGCGCGGCTGGTAGCCGCGGCGCGCATGACCGGACATCCCATCGGCATCCTCGCCCTGCAGGGCGACTTCGCACTCCACGCCGCGGCCCTGGACCGGCAGGGCGAGGCGTACCTCTACGTGCGCCGTCCGCAGGAACTGGCCGCGTGCCGCGGCCTGATCATCCCCGGTGGCGAGAGCACGACGATGACCCGCCTCATGGACATCGTGGGCCTGCGCCAGCCGATCCTGGACTTCGCCGCCGCCGGCAAGCCGATCCTGGGCACCTGCGCGGGGCTGATCATGCTGGCGGCGCGCATCGACGAGGACGTGCGCCGGCACGGCGTGCACCCGCTGGGGCTGCTGGACGTGCTGGTGCGTCGCAACGGCTACGGGCGGCAGGTGGACTCGTTCGTGGACGAGGTCGTCGTCGCCGGACGAGCCGACCCGGTGCAGGGCGTGTTCATCCGGGCGCCGCGGATCCTCGAGGTCGGCGCGGGGGTCGAGGTCGTGGCGACGTGGCGGGGGGAGACGGTGGGGGTGCGGAGCGGGAATGTGACGGGGTTGGCGTTTCATCCCGAAGCAGGGGAGTCGGGGGTCGACCTCCCGATCCACTTCATCTAGCGATCCATAACCGCGAACCAGCCATCGTGGCCTGGGCGTAGGCCCACTCAGCAACGGTTTTTGTCCCTGCCAAGTCGTGCGGCAGCCGCCGCGATTCGTACCAGACAGTCATTTCCGATCCGTGATCTTTGTTGCGCCTCTCCCAGCGCTCGCGATGCGGGCGATCGGCCAGCATGCCGCGTTTGCTGTGATTGCATGGTTTGCACGCAAGCACGAAGTTGTGGCCGAGATCGTGGGGGTAGCGCGACCAAGGGATGAAATGGTCCACGTCGCTGATGCGCAGTGGCTTCGAGCAGTAGAAGCACGTGTTGTCCTGAAGTTCACTAAGGAGCGGACGGTATTGATTGAGATTGGCACGCTCGCTGCCGAACAGGAATGACCCGAGATCCACGGCTTCACCGATCAGCGCCTGGTTGGCCGGACGGTTGCGCACGAAGCGGATCCAGGCGTCCTGGGCCAGCCGCGTGACGAGGCCGTGGAACCGGCGGAAGCAGAAGGCAATGCCGGGATTCAGCACGATGGCTTCGCGGCTCCCCGTATGTGTGTACAGCCTGGTTTCGAGCTGGCCGGCCAGCCTCTGCAGTTTCCAGAGGGGCATCATTTCGACGGTCTTCGCCACTTTGCGGACGAGCGGTGCCTCCGCATGCAAGATGTCGTGGGGAGCTTCGACGTTCGTCGCGTAGTCAGCGGCCGCTTCTCGAACCAAGCTGATGACGTGAGCCTGAGAATTGGTGTTCTGGATCAGCTCGCCCCGTGCCGGCCCGTTGACATAGGGCCGTGCCTGCCGCCAGTAGTAGCGTACGAACTTGCCGGCGATGTCCCGGATCCGCAGCGTGAGAGGGCCGCCCTCGTCGTTGCCCCGCTCGACCGAGAGATCGGCGAGCGCCAACAGCAAGGCGTACTTGTAGGACGCCGTGAAATCACCCTCGTCGAGCAGGCGCTGGATGTAAGCGAGGAATTCGAGCTGGGTGTTCTCGCTCGGCGGCGCCACGCCTACCCCTTCGTCCAATAGTCGGCCTGCCGGGGCAGCACCCAGCGGATCCCGCCGCG
>JAURXS010000537.1 GCA_030654305.1 bacterium
GATCGCGCAGCGGAACGTGGAGCGGCGCGAGCTGGCCCTGGAATCCCAGGTGATGGACGAGCAGGTGCGGCTGCGGCTGTCGGCCTGGATCGACGGCCGCATCAACCTGGCGCGGGACCTGGCGGAACTGGCCGCCGCCGAAGCGCCCCTGGACAGCGCCCGCTTCGCCGCCCACGCCGTGCGCATCCACGGCCTGGCGGCGGGCTTGCAGGCGGTCAACTACGTCGACACCGGGCACGTCATCCGCATCATCGTGCCCGCAGCCGTCAACCGGCCGGCGTTGGGCGCGGACCTGGACCTGCACCCCTCTCCTGGCGTCCGCGAAGCGGTGCAGAAGGCCGCGACGACCGGAGAAGTGGCAAGCTCGCCGGTCATCGAGCTGCTGCAGGGCGGGCGGGGATTCGCCACCTACCACCCGATCGCCGGGGCCGACGGCCGCCTGCTGGGGTTCGTCAACGGCGTCTTCAGGATCGACATCCTGGTCGAAGCCTGCCTGGCGGAGCCCCGCCTGTACGAGCGCTTCCGCCTGGACCTGGTGGACGACCTGGGGAACGCCGCCTACCGCTCCGTCGCGTCCGGCGATCCGCAGGCGTGGCCTTACGCCGCCAGCGGGTCGGTCCGCATCGTCGACCGCGACTGGAAGCTGACGCTGGCGCCGCTGCCCGCCTACGCGAGCGGCAAGACCACCGCGGAGCAGCACGCCATGTCCATCGGCGGCCTGCTCCTGGCGCTGGTGCTCGCCCTGACGCTGCGCGCTTTGCTGCGCCGCCACGCGGCGCTGCAGGCGAGCCGCGCGGCCTACCAGCTGCTCGTGGACAACCTGTCGGACATGCTCGTGAAGGTCGACCTGGAGGGGCGCTTCCTCTTCGTCAGCCCCTCCTACTGCCGGATGTTCGGGATGCAGGAGCAGGAGCTGCTCGGGCAGGACTGCATGCCCCTGGTCCACGAGGACGACCGGGAATCGACGAGCCGCGCGCTGGCGCGGCTGCACGAACCGCCGCACACCAGCACCCACGAGCAGCGGGCGCTCACCCGGGAGGGCTGGCGCTGGATCGGCTGGACGAATTCCGCGGTGCTGGACGCCAGGGGCCGCGTGACGGAGATCGTGGCCGTCGGCCGCGACATCACGCGCCGCCGCGAGCTCGAGGAGCAGCTCGCCCTCTCGCAGAAGATGCAGGCGGTCGGCCTGCTGGCCGGCGGCATCGCCCACGACTTCAACAACATCCTGCAGGCGATGCGCAGCCACCTCCACTTCGTGGAGGAGGAGACCGCCCCCGAGTCGCCGGTGCGCGACGACCTGGTGCAGATCGACCGCAGCATCCAGCGCGCGGCGACCCTGACCCGCCAGCTGCTGGCCTTCAGCCGCCAGCAGGTGCTGCACACCGAGGACCTCGACCTGAACCACGCCGTGACCGACATGCTGAAGCTGCTGGGCCGGGTCATCGGCGAGGACGTGACCCTCGATTTCCGCCCCGAGCCCGAGCTGCGCAGCGCCCACGCCGACCTCGGCCAGCTCGAGCAGATCCTGCTGAACCTCTGCGTGAACGCGCGCGACGCCATCGACGGCGCCGGTTCCATCACGATCGCCACCGCGAACCGCGACATCGACGCCGAGTTCTGCGAGCAGAACGCCTGGGCCCGTCCCGGCCGCTGGGTCGAGCTGACGGTCAAGGACGACGGCCGGGGCATGGACGAGGAGACGCAGCGCCGCATCTTCGACCCGTTCTTCACCACCAAGAAGATGGGCCACGGCACGGGCCTCGGCCTGGCGACGGTCTACGGGATCGTGCGCCAGCACGACGGCCTGGTGCGGGTCGAGAGCAAGCCCGGGCGCGGGGCCGCGTTCAGCATCTGGCTGCCGGCGGGCGAGAAGGCGGCGCCGGTCCCGGCGCCGGTCGTCCCGGGCGCGGTGCCGCGGGGGCGCGAGACGGTCCTGGTGGCCGAGGACGACGAGGCCGTGCGCGAGCTGGCCACCCGGGTGCTGGTGCACGGCGGCTACAAGGTCGTCACGGCGCGTGACGGCGAGGAGGCGGTGCGCCTCCACGGCGAGCGCCGCGGGGACATCGCCCTGGTCATCCTGGACGTGGTGATGCCCAAGCTCGGGGGGCGCGAGGCGCGGGCCCGCATCCTCGAGCAGGCCAAGGACGTGCGCATCCTGTTCGCCACGGGCTACGATCCCGACACCGTCCACGGCCGCCTCGACGACGTCCGCGGCGCCGACATCCTGTCGAAGCCCTACGAGCCGGACGAACTGCTGCGGCGGGTGCGCAAGGCCATCGACGGCTGAGCGGCCGCCGCCGCCGGTTTTCATCGAATTTTCACACGATCCGCACCCGATCTTCACGGCCGGGAGCGATCCTGTGTCCACCGCCCCCGGGACCATGCCGGCCGGGGCGCAACCGCTGTGGAGGTCGACGTTGAACAAGAAGATGGCCGGTTTGCTGATGTGCCTGACCGTCGCCGCGGCCGCCGCCGGCGTCGCCGCCGCCGCCGACCTGACTGGTGCGGGCGCCACCTTCCCCTACCCGCTCTACGCGCAGTGGGCCGACTCCTACAAGAAGCTGACCGGCGTGGGCCTGAACTACCAGTCGATCGGCTCGGGCGGCGGCATCGCGCAGATCAAGGCGCAGACCGTCGATTTCGGCGCCTCGGACGCGCCCCTGACCAAGGCGGACCTCGACGCGGCCGGACTGGTGCAGTTCCCCATGATCGTCGGGGGTGTGGTGCCGGTGGTGAACCTCGAGGGGATCGCCCCGGGCGCGCTGAAGCTGTCGGCGGCGCTGCTGGCCGACATCTACCTCGGCGGCGTGAAGAAGTGGAACGACCCCGCCATCGCCGCCCTGAACCCGGGCCTGGCCTTGCCCGCGCGCGACATCACCGTGGTCCACCGCGCCGACGGGTCGGGCACGACCTGGATCTTCACGAACTACCTCGACAAGGTCTCGCCCGCCTGGCACGGCAAGGTCGGCTGCGGCAAGGAGGTCGCCTGGCCCGCCGGCGTGGGCGGCAAGGGCAACGAGGGCGTCGCCGCCTACGTCCAGCGCATCAAGGGCTCCGTCGGCTACGTCGAGTATGCCTACGCCCTGCAGAACAAGCTGACCCACATCCTGCTGGAGAACCACGCCGGGAAGTTCGTGGCGCCCACCCAGGCGTCCTTCCAGGCCGCGGCCGCCGGCGCCGACTGGAGCGCGGCGCCCGGCCTGTACCTGGTGCTCACCGACCAGCCCGGCGACGCCAGCTGGCCGATCACGGGCGCCTCGTTCGTGCTGATCCACCGCGAGCAGCGCGACGCCTCCCGCGCGAAGTCGCTGCTCGACTTCTTCGCCTGGTGCTTCGCCGAGGGCGACGCCGCCGCCAGCAACCTCGACTACGTGCCGATGCCCGACGACGTGGTCGCGCTGGTCGAGACCGTCTGGCGCAGCGAGGTGAAGTCCGCGGGCTCAGCGGTCTGGAAGTGAGCGGCCCGCAGGGGATTCCGCGATGACGGACCGCCGCGCGACCGCGGCGACCCCGGAACGCCGCCACCCGCGACCCTGGGGGGACCCCCTGTTCCGCAGCCTCGCGGCGGCGGCGGCGGGGTTCTTCCTGTTGCTGACCGGGGCGATCCTGCTGGAGCTGACGCGCGGCTCGTCCCTATCGCTGGCGAAGTTCGGCCCTTCCTTCCTGTGGAGCACCGCCTGGAACCCGGTGACCGGGGACTTCGGCGCCCTCTCCTCGATCGCCGGCACGCTGATCTCCACGGCCATCGCCATGGCGCTGGCCGTGCCGCTGTCGCTGATCATCGCGCTGTTCCTGGTCGAACTGGCCCCGCCCGCGGTCTCGAAGCCGGTGGGAGCGGCCATCGAGCTGCTCGCGGCGGTGCCCAGCATCATCTACGGCATGTGGGGACTGTTCGTCTTCGCGCCCCTGATGTCCGACCACGTGCAGCCCTTCCTGTCGGACCACCTGGGGTTCCTGCCGCTGTTCCAGGGGCCGCCCATGGGCATCGGGATGCTCACCGCGGGCATCATCCTGGCCCTGATGATCCTGCCGTTCATCACCTCGGTGATGCGCGACGTGCTGCGGATGGTCCCGCCGGTGGTCAAGGAGGCCGGCTACGGCATGGGCAGCACCGTCTGGGAGGTGGCCCGGCAGGTCACCGTGCGCTACGGCGCGCGCGGCATGGCCGGCGCCTGCCTGCTGGGCCTGGGGCGCGCGGTGGGCGAGACGATGGCCGTGACGTTCGTGATCGGCAACAACCACCGCGTCGGCGCGTCGCTCTTCGACGCCGGCAACACCATCGCCTCCGCCCTGGCCAACGAGTTCGCCGAGGCGGCCGACCCGCTGTACCTGTCGGCGCTGGTCGAGCTGGGGCTGGTGCTCTTCCTGATCACCTTCGCCATCCAGGGCCTGACCCACGCCTGGATCCGCCGGCTTGAGCGCAGCGCCGGCAGGGGGCAGTGATGCAGGGGGCCGTGATGCGAGGAGATGAGATGCGGCGCCGCCACGCCCGCGGCCGCAAGGCCGCCGACCTCGCCGTGCGCACGGCCGCGAGCCTGGCGGCGTTGCTCGGCATCGGCGTGCTGGTCCTGATCCTGGCCGAGGTGGCCCGCCGCGGCGCGCCCGCCCTGAACCTCGCCTTCTTCACCTCCCTGCCCGGCCCGCCCGGGGTGGAGGGGGGGGGGCTGGCCAACGCCATCCTGGGCACCCTGGCGCTGACGGCCGCGGCGACCCTGATCGGCGTGCCCCTGGGCATGCTCGCGGGCGTCTATCTCTCCGAGTTCGGGCGCGAAACGCGGCTGGGGGCGGCGGTGCGCTTCTGCGTGAACGTGCTGATGGGGCTGCCCTCGATCCTGGTGGGCCTGTTCGTCTGGACCGTGCTGGTGGTCCCCTTCCGCAGCTTCTCCGGCCACGCCGGCGCGGTCGCGCTG
>JAURXS010000538.1 GCA_030654305.1 bacterium
GGCAGGTCAGCCCGGGCCTCACCTGGAGCCGGCGCGCCTGGGCCGGCGTGTAGGCGGCCACCTCGCTGGGGATCTGGGGGCGCGGGCCCACCACCGACATCTCGCCGCGCAGCACGTTGAACAGCTGCGGGAACTCGTCGAGGCTGCTGCGCCGCAGGAAACGGCCGACGCCGGTGATGCGCGGGTCGCGTTCGATCTTGAAGGCGGCGCCGCTGGCCTCGTTCAGGTGGGCAAGATCCTCCTTGCGCACTTCGGCATCCGCGACCATGGATCGGAACTTGTAGCAGTAGAAGACACGGCCACGCAGGCCGACGCGCCGCTGGCGGAAGAACACCGGCCCCGGGGAGTCGAGCCGGATCAGCAGGACGAGCAGCGGGAACACCGGCATCACGAGCAGCAGGCCGACGGCGGCGCCCAGCAGGTCGACCAGGCGCTTGAACACCGCGCCGACCGGATCGGCGGCGGGCACCGGCCCGTCGGGATCGCGCGCGATGAAGGCGTCGTAGCCGCCGGCGGCGGCGAAGACGTCCGTGGCGGGGGGCCGCGGGCTCACCGGCCGACCTCCCCGTCCGCCGCCGGCGCGCGCCGCCAGCGCAGGGCGGTGACGCCGGGGAACTCGCGCACCGCGACCACGTCGCCCAGGTCGTCGAGCGCCGCGGGGAAGTGGTGGCCCGGGTCGAGCGTCCCGCTGCGGCACAGGACCAGCCAAGCCTGATCGGCGCCGCCGATCCTCTCGGACAGTACCCGGGTCGCGTCGGCGCGGCTGCCGATCGCGCCGAGCCCCCAGAAGTCGCGCACCTCGCCGCGGCCATCGTAGTAGAGGCGGAACAGGTCGGTGACCACGGGCACGAGCACCGGTTCGCCCGCGGCGTCCTGGTTAGCGATCCAGACAGCGGCCGATCGCACGTCGTCCTTGGCGTATCGCGGATCGACGTGGTAGCTGGCCGACGACCACAGGGTCAGCCCGAGCAGGGCCAGGCTCGCCATCCGCACCGTCCAACCGTGCAGCGTGCTGAGGCCGTGACCGGCCGCGAGCAGCAGGAAGGGGGCCGTCACCGCCAGGTAGCGGGGCGTGAAGGTCTTCACGTCCAGCAGGCGCATCGCGACCAGCGCGACGAACGGCACCGCCACCCACAGCGCCGTCTCGAGTCGCCGCCGGCTGCGCCACCAGCCCGTGAGCGCCGGGAACGCGGCAGCGAGCGCGCCCGCCGCCAGCAGCGGCAGGTAGCGGCGGACGATCTCCAGGCGGTCGGGCCGGTGCAGTTCCTCGAGCGTCGGCCCCAGGCTGAAGCCGTAGAAGAAGGTGTGCAGGGCGTAGGGCACGGCCAGCGGCGTCAGGCGTTCCTGCCCCTCGGGCAACAGCCCGCCCCCTCCCCCGGGCGCCAGCCGGCCGGGGTACCAGAAGCCCGTCGCCTGCAGCAGCCACGGCAGGGCGATCAGGCCCGTCAACCCGAAGGCGACCGCCCACCCGCGCCAGGCCCGGCCGTCCCGCGGCCGGTGCAGCAGCAGCACGCCCAGCGCGTGGGCCGCGACCAGGAACAGCGCCGACATGTTGCTCAGCACGGCGAGGCCGGCGAGCAGGCCGTAGGTCAGGCCGCCCCGCGTCGAGGCGCCGTGGCGCTGCATGCGCAGCAGCTGCAGGGTCGCCGCCATGGCGAGCAGGATCATCAGGGAATAGCCGCGCGCCTCCTGCCCGTACCAGACGTGGAAGGGGTTGAGCGCGAGCAGCAGGGCCGCCCAGGCGCCGGTCGAGCGGTCGCGCCACTCGCTGCCGAGCTTGTACATCACCGGGACGGCCAGGACGCCGGCCAGCGCCGCCGGCAGCCGCAGGAGCCACTCGGGCGATGCCGGCTGCCCGGGGCGCCAGCTCAGCAGCAGGTACAGCGGGCCCTGGATGTTGTCGCGGAACTGCTCCCAGAGCCCATGCCCGGCTCCGGGATGGAGGTTGCGCCAGGTCTGGTACTCGTCGATCCACAGCGGCGAGGCGCCGAGGTGGTACCCGCGCAGGATCGCCGCCGCGGCCGTCACCAGGATCACGAACAGCAGGCGTTCGCTGCGCCGGCCGGCGGGATCGAGCGCCGGCATGGCGCCGAGGCGGGCGAACGTGTCGTGCGGGCGCTGGCTCACGGCCGGACCTCCGGGTGCAGGGGACGGCCGAGCCGGTACGATTTCAGCGAGGCGTCGATGGCCCCGACCTTCACCTTCGTCTTCATGAGCACGGGCAGGCGGTGCTCGTCGTCCGACAGCCAGATCGTGAGGTCGCCCTCGAACTGGAAGAGCCCTTCGCCCTGGATGACCGGTTGCACGACGAGGCAGTCGAACGTGCCGGCCGGGACGGTGATCCGCTCGCGGCCGTGGACGTTGACCACGAGGTCGTAGGTCTTGCGCGAACTGTGCGTGGTCACCAGGGCCGGCTGCCCGGGTTCCAGCGGCAGGGTGCGGACGAAGTAGAAGGCCGACAGGATGTCCTGCACCCCGGTGGGAACGTCCTCGTCGCGACCGTCGAGGTGGCGGGCCTTGCCCGCTTCCTGGTCGTAGCGGATCGCCACGTTCTTGCGGTAGTCGCCCTCGCGCAACCGCTTGCTGAAGTAGCGCGTCGCGAGCGTGTGCACGTCGATGTGGGTGGTGACCTTGTCCCGCACGAGGTAGAACGCCGAGAAGAAGCGGTTGGACGCCGCCTTGCTCTCCACGGGGTAGCAGGGGCGGCCGCCGGAGTCGACGACCTCCCCGACCTCCAGGGAGGCCTCGCCGGCGTTGACGGGACCGTAGTCGATCGAGAAGACCAGCATTTCGCCCGGCCCGTACGGCACCGGCGCGAACGCGGCGGCAGGATCCGGTGCGGTGGCGGTCGTTTCCGGACCAGCGGCGGGATCGACGGCGAGCGGGTCGGCGAGGGCGCGCCCGACGGCCACCGCCACGAGCACGGCGAACACCGCCGCGGCCCAGACCGTCGGCGTGATGACCGCCCGGAGTCGTCGCAGGCTCATGTGACCTCCCTCGTCGCGGCCCGCAGGCGAGCCGTCAGACCATCCAGCGCCGTCAACACGCGTTCGGCGCGCAGACCCGTCATGCAGGGATGACCGGCCACCGGACATGTCAACAGGTCGCAGGGGGAACAAGGTTCCCCGGTCCGTACCATGATATGCAAGGGATGTTCCGGGTTCCAGCCCCGCGGGTCGGTCGGGCCGAACAGGGTCACCGTCGGCACGCCCAGACCGGCGGCGATGTGGCGCGGGCCGCAATCGGTCGCTACCAGCACATCGAGCCGCCCCAGCAGCCCGGTCAGCTCCAACAGATCCGTGGCCGGAGCGATCCGCAGCTCGGGCGCCGCCGCGGCGACGGCCGCCGCGATGTCCCGGTCGCCCGGCCCCGGGATCAGCAGCACCGAAGCGCCGCGCGCCGCGAGCGCCCGCATCAGGCGCACGGCTTCAACGACCGGCCAGGACTTCACCGGCCAGGTCGCGCTCAGGATCAGGCCGATCCGCGGGCGACCGCCGTCTCCCGGCCAGCCATCGGCGGCGCGCGTCGGGTCGTCACCCGTGCGGCCGATCCCGCTCGCGAAACCGCCGGGCCGCCACGGCGCGGTGTCGGCGCCCAGCGTCCGCGCCAGTTCCAGGAAGCCTTCGGCGGCGAACTGCCGCAACCGGTGGCCGTCCTGGCGATCGCGCGGCACCGGCAGGTTGTAGGCCCAGCGCCGCCACCGCAGGGCGTAGCCGACGCGCCAGCGGGCGCCGCTCAGGGCGGTCCACAGGGCCGTGCGGGGCGTGCTCAGGATGTCGACCACGAGGTCGTACCGCTGGGCGCGCAGGTGAGGGAGCCAACCCGACGGCGCCTCCTGCGGCGACGGCGGCCAGCTCACCACCCGGACGCGGTCGGCGAGTTCCCGCAGCAGGGGGACGAAGGGCCGGTCCACGAGCAGGTCGACCCGCGCCTGCGGGCAGGCCGCAGCCAGCGCGTGCACCGCCGGCAGCGTGACCACGGCGTCGCCGAGGGCGCGGCGGCGGATCACCAGGATCCGGCGCAGCCGCGGCAGGTCGTCGCTGAAGGCCGGGTTCATCGTCCGGCCCCCGATCCGCCCGTGAGCGGCAGCGCCTCGGCGACGGCGGCGGCCGTCAGCGCGGGCAGGCAGACGAACTCGGCCGGCGGGCAGGCGTGCCGGTCGCAGGGATGGCAGGCGGGTCGGGTGCACAGCACGCGGTACGGTCCGAAGCTCTCGTAGGGGAACCAGATCGCGGGGTCCGTCGGACCGAAGATCGCCAGCGTGGGACGGCCACAGGCCACCGCGACGTGGGCGATGCCGCCGTCGACGGTCACGACGGCGTCCGCGCCGGCGACTGCGGCCACGACGTCGGCCAGACCCAGAACGGGCAGCCGACCGCCCGGCGCGCCCGCCGCCCACGGCCCGACCTCGAGATCGGTGCCCGGCGAGGAGAGCTCGACGACGGGACGCGGGTCCGCGCCCGCCAGGAGGTGGCGCAGTTCGTCCCACGACGCGCGGGGCCAGGCCTTGGACGGCCAGGTGGCGCCGGGCGCGAACAGCAGGTACGGCCGCGCCGCGTCGACGCCCAGCGCCGCCAGCGCCGCG
>JAURXS010000539.1 GCA_030654305.1 bacterium
CCCGACCTGCTGCACCAGGCCGTCGTCGCCTCGTCACGGACCGGTCGCGCCGACGAGGCCGAGTCGCTCGCCGGCCGCCTGACGGAGGTCGCGCCCGACGATCCCCGCGGCTGGCTGGATCTGGGTGTGGTCCTGGCCCGCGCGCATCGCTACCCGGAGGCGCGCGCGGTCTTCGATGCGGGCCGGCGCCGACTGCCCGGCCACGCGGGACTGCGGGAACAGCTGGCCCGCGTCGATTCGCTGCTCGCGCGACCCTGATCCGGCCGCGCAGGATCGGCGGCGTCCGCGCGTTCGGGGGCACGAATCTGCAAGCGGAGGCAACGAACCTTGCCGCAAGACCCCACACGCCGGAGGATATCGACATGAGGACCCGCATCCCGTTCATCGCCGCCCTGATCCTGATCGTGGCCGCCGCCGCCTGGGCCGGACCCGGCAACGCGCCCTGCGTCCGCGGCGACGGGGACGGTCCCGACCGCATGTTCGCGCGGCTGGACCTGACCGAGGCCCAGACCGCGGCCATCGCCAAGATCCGCGAGGAGTCGCGCGAGCGCGGGCGCGAGACCCGCAAGGAGATCCTGCGCCTGCGCCACGAGCTGCAGGGGATCATGATGCAGGACCAGCCCGACGCCGCTGCCGCCGCGCGGCTCATCGAACGGATGGGCGAGCTGCGCACCGAGCAGCAGGTGCGTCGGATGCAGACGCGCCTGGCGGTCCGCGAGCAGCTGACGCCCGAGCAGCGCGACCGGATGCCGCTGCCCGGCGACGGCCCGCGCGGTCGCGGCGGCCGCGGCGGCCGGCCCGGTCCCGATGACGGTTGCGGCATGCGGGGCGGCTGCGACATGCAGGGAGGCCGCGGGATGCACCGTGGCGGCCAGGCTTGCGCTCCCGGCGCGTGTGACGGCGACGGCCCGCACGGGCCGCGCGGAGGGAATCGCTGACCAGGCGTGAAGCGGAGAGTGACGACCCGTGAACGACGACCAGCTCATGACGCGCATCGCCGCGGGCGAGGAGGCGGACTTCCGCCTCCTCGTCGAGCGCTGGGAGCGCCAGGTCCACGCCTTCCACTGGCGCATGACCGGGTCGCGCGAGGAGGCCGAGGACCTGACGCAGGACACGTTCCTGAAGGTCCACGCCCACGCCGGGAGCTACCGGCCCGAGGGCCGCTTCCAGAGCTGGCTGTTCCGCATCGCCGGCAACCTGGCGCGCAGCTGGGCGCGGCGGCGCAAGATCGTCGGCTGGGTTCGTTTCGATATCGACGTTCACGACCGGGCCGGGCACGGGCCCGCGCCCGACGCGGTCGTCGCGGGGGAGCAGCTGCGGCAGCGGCTCCAACGGGCTTTGGCGGGACTCCCGCCGCGTCAGCGTGAAGCGCTGGTGCTGCGGCGGTACCACGACCTGAGCCAGCGCGACATCGCCGCGGCGATGGGCACGAGCGAGGGTGCGGTCGAGTCCCTGCTGGTCAGGGCGCTGGACACGCTGCGCCGGGAACTCGCACCCGAACCAGGAGCAGGCTGATGAACCACATCGACACACGACTGACCGCCTGGCTGGGCGGAAGCCTCGACCGGGCCGCCCGCGAGGAGATCGAAGCGCATTGCGCGGCCTGCGAGGATTGCCGCCGGCTCCTCGCGCGGAGCGAAGCCGCCTGGAGCGCGCTGGGAGAGCTGACGGCCCCGGCGCCGGACCGCCCGGCCTGGGAGGGGATCGCCGCCGCCCTGCACCCGTTGCGGGAGCGGTCCGGCGCCAGGGACTGGCGCCGCTGGTCCTTCCCCGCAGCCGCGGCGGCGGCGCTGGTCTGCGGCGTCGTGCTGGGCGACCGGCTCGCCGGGGAACCGACCGGCGTGGCGCAGATCCTGACGCAGGACATCATCGCCGGCACGCTGCTGTCCGAGGACGCGGCCTCCGATCTCGACGGCCTGATCGCCACGGCTTGGTACGATCCCGCGCAAGGGGGAACACGATGAAGCGCCTGTTGCTGTTGCTGCTGCTGGTCTCCCTGGGTCTGAACGTCGGGCTCGGCCTGGCGCTGCGCCGGGTGCGCGACGACGCCTCGGCCGCGGTCGCGGCCTGCCGGTTCCGGGACGACGCCGGCCCGGGCGGCGGGATGCGGGGCGAGGGGCACGGGCAACCCCCGAATCGCCGTTTCGATCCCGAGCGCCACGGCCGGCTGCAGGAGCTGCGCGAGCGGATGCGCCCGCGCGTCGACGGCCTGCGCGACGAGGTCGAGACCGCCCGGCTGGCCCTGCGCGAGGCCCTGAACAGCCCCGAACTGGACCGGGCCGCGATCCTGCCGCTGGTGCGGGCCATGACGGCCGCCCAGGCCCGGCTCGACTCGACGGTCGCCGAGGCGCTCGTCGAGGATCTCGGCAGCATGACGGCCGAGGAGCGTCGCGAGTTCCTGAAGATGCTGCCCTGGGAGCGCGGCTCCCGCCCGCCCCGCTGAGGCGCCGCCCCCGCCGTCTCCTCTTGACAGGGAGCCGGCGGCGGCATTTAATTCTTGTTGCTCATTGCTTTCCGCGGCGCCCAGTCTCCATGCGGCCCTTGCGCCTTGACCGGCCGGAACCGGCGCCACGTCCCCACCCCGGCAGATCCCGATCCTCAAGCTGGCCGGCTGCCGTGTGTGTGTCCTCAGGGGGAATCCGAATGACGTCGAAGCGCATCCTCGTGTCCGCCGGCCTGGTGTTGCTGTTCGCCCTGCCCGGATGCCGATCCGCGCACGTGACCAGCGCCATCCTCTACATCGACCAGCAGATGTACCAGAAGGCGATCGACGTGCTGCACGAGGGCCTGGAATACAGCCCCGACGAGGCGGACGCCTTCTTCTACCTCGGCGAAGCGCACACCAAGCAGGCCGAGGAGAACGTGCGCGACAACGAGTTCCTCGCGGCCAAGCTCAACTACACCACCGCCTACGACTACTACCAGAAGGCGAAGGCCATGGACCCGACGCTGGCCGAGCGGGTCCAGGAGTCCCTGATGTACAGCTACGTGCTGCGCAACAACGACGCCAAGAACGAGTACCAGGGCCAGTACTACGAGGCCGCCGAGGGCCAGTTCCGGCTCGCCTACGCCTGCCTGCCCGACTCCATCGCCCCGATCAAGAACCTGGCGCGCATGAAGATCCAGCTCGCCACCGATTCCGGCGAGAACCAGGAGCTCTACACCGAGGCCCTGAACCTGCTCGACCAGGTGCTCGCCGAGAACCCCGGCGCCTACGAGCTGCTCTCGGACAAGGCCAACGTGCTGGGCAGGCTCGGCCGCAAGGACGAGGCCGCCGCGATCTACGACCAGCTGCTGGCCGACCATCCCGACGACGCCCCGCTGCTGATCGACATCGCGAACCTGTCGAAGGACCAGCGGCAGTTCGAGCGCTCCGCCGACCTGCTGGTCCGCGTGGTGGGGATCTACGAGTCCGACGACGACGTGGGCAACGACGAGGACGTCTACTTCCTCGTCCTGCAGGCGGCCGGCCTCTACAGTGGCATCGATGTGCACCGCTACGCCACGGCCCTGGACCTCTACGAGAAGGCCCTGCGCCTGGAGTCCGTGCCCGAAGAGGACACCCTGCTGCAGAAGCTGCAGATCCACTACAAGTACGGCGACGACCTGGATAAGGAGGCCGCCGCCGAGACCGACCCGACGCGCCAGGCCGAACTGCAGCGGCAGGCCCGCGAGCAGTTCGAGAAGGGCGTCAACACCGGCAACGCCCTGGTCGGGCAGTATTTCGAGAGCGTCAACGGCTTCTTCTACCTGGGCCTCTGCCACGGGAAGCTGGGCAACGAGGCCCTGATGAACGAAAACATGGCAACCTACCGGAAGCTGTCGGGCGAAAACTGACCCCCGACTCGCGGCCGGGGCCGTCGGGGCCCCGGCCTGGACAAGGCACGGCGCTTGCAGTATCGTGGTGGCCGCTCCGGAACCCGCACGCGATATCCAGACCCGGCGACAACCCGTCCGATACGCCGCGCGAACGCCCTGCGCGGCCTTGCCGATAGAATCTCCACGGGGAAGAACACCCACCGACCCAGGCCCGGCCGGCCACGGCCACGGGAGCGAAATGGACATCAAGGAACTGCAGGACAAGAACATCACCGAGCTGGTGGAGATCGCCAAGGGGCTGAACATCGAGGGCCTGAGCACCCTGCGCAAGTCCGAGCTGATCTTCAAGATCCTCGAGGGGCAGACCGAGAAGAACGGCCTGATCTACGCCGAGGGGGTGCTCCAGGTCCTGCAGGAGGGCTACGGGTTCCTGCGTTCCGCCAAGTACAACTACCTGCCCGGTCCGGACGACATCTACCTGTCCCCTTCGCAGATCAAGAAGTTCGACCTCAAGACCGGCGACACGGTCTCGGGCCAGGTGCGCCCGCCCAAGGACAACGAGCGCTACTTCGCGCTTCTCAAGGTGGAGTCCGTCAACTACGAGGACCCCGAGAAGGCGAAGAACATGACGCTCTTCGACAACCTCACGCCGCTGTACCCCGAGGAGATGCTGAACCTCGAATGCGCCAACGGGGACATCACGACGCGCCTGATCAACCTCATGGCGCCGATCGGCAAGGGCCAGCGCGGGCTGATCGTCTCGCCGCCACGGGCCGGCAAGACCATCATCCTGCAGAAGATCGCCAACGCCATCAGCGAGAACAACCCCAAGGTCGTGCTGATCGTGCTGCTGATCGACGAGCGGCCCGAGGAGGTCACCGACATGGCCCGCTCGGTCCGGGGCGAGGTCGTCAGCTCGACCTTCGACGAGCCGGCCGAGCGCCACGTGCAGGTCGCCAGCATGGTGCTCGCGAAGGCGCGGCGCCTGGTCGAGCACGGCCGCGACGTGGTGATCCTGCTGGACTCGATCACCCGCCTCGCGCGCGCCCACAACACCGTGGTGCCCCACTCCGGCAAGATCCTGTCCGGCGGCGTCGACTCCAACGCCCTGCAGAAGCCCAAGCGCTTCTTCGGCGCGGCGCGCAACATCGAGGAGGGCGGCTCGCTGACGATCATCGCCACGGCCCTGATCGAGACCGGCTCGCGCATGGACGAGGTGATCTTCGAGGAGTTCAAGGGCACCGGCAACATGGAGCTGGTCCTGGACCGCAAGATCGCCGAGAAGCGCGTGTACCCCGCGGTGGACATCTTCAAGTCCGGCACCCGCAAGGAGGACCTGCTGATCGACCGCAAGGACCTCAACAAGATCTGGGTGCTGCGCAAGTACCTCAGCGACTACAACCCGCACGAGGCGATGGAGTTCATGATCGACAAGCTCAGCAAAACCAAGACGAACGAGCAGTTCCTGGCGGCGATGAACACCTAACGCGATTGTCGGCAGCGTGTTGCGCCTGAAGCCGGCCGCCGTCGCCCGATCGCCCGCCCGGCGCCGATGCCGGACAAAAAATTTGCCCTTTCGGGGTCCCGGAGTTAATTATGGGGCTTGCCGGGGCCGAAACCAACGGTTGCGAAGGTGAGAGCAATGAAGAAGGACATCCATCCCAAGTACGTCGAGTGCGAGGTCAGCTGCCTCTGCGGCAACGTGGTCCACACCCGCTCGACGCTGCCGAAGATCAACGTGGAGATCTGCTCCAACTGCCACCCGTTCTTCACCGGCCAGCAGAAGATCGTCGACACCGCCGGACGCATCGAGCGCTTCAAGAAGCGGTACCAGGGCGTCTACGGCGACAAGCAGAACTAGCGGCGCGCAGCGGCGACAGCCGCCGCGCCGGACGCCCGGAGAGACGGGACCCGGGGACGATCGCCCGGGAGGATTCCGCGAGGGTGCTGGCGAAAGGGCCGGCACCCTCGTTCTTTGTGGGAGCCCCCGGCGGGGGCCGCGCTCCGCCCGGCGGGCGGAGCAGTCACCTGCAGCCATGCGAGGACGGAACCAGATGAACGGACAACCGGCCGCCGGGAGCGAGGCGCCCCGCGTTTGCGACCCCCGCGAGATGGACCTGGCCGTCGGCGGCCAGGCCGTGATCGAAGGCGTGATGATGCGCTCGCCGACGGCCATCGCCACGGCCGTCCGCACGCCCGACGGCAGGATCGTGGTGCGCAAGCAGCCCTTCCGCAGCGTGTTCCGCCGGTGGCGCTTCCTCAACGTCCCGGTGCTGCGCGGCGGCATCCACCTGATCGAGTCGATGGGGCTGGGCATCGGCGCGCTGATGTTCTCGGCCGACCAGGCCATGACCGAGGAGCGCGTCGAGACGAAGAAGGGCTTCAAGGACACGGCCATGATGTGGGGCACGATCGTCGTGGCCTTCATCCTGAGCCTGGGCCTGTTCTTCTACCTGCCGCTGGTCCTGACCGACCTGACCGGCGTGCGCCACGGGTTCGGCTTCAACCTGATCGACGGCGTGATCCGCATCGTGATGTTCGTGGCCTACCTGATGCTCATCTCGCGGATGAAGGACATGGCGCGCGTCTTCGAGTACCACGGCGCCGAGCACATGTCGATCCACGCCTTCGAGGCGCACCGCGACCTCACGGTCGACCAGACGCGCCCCTTCACGACCCTGCACCCGCGCTGCGGCACCAGCTTCCTGTTCTTCGTGATGCTGATCTCGGTGGTCGTGTTCAGCTTCCTGGGCCGCCCCGACGACGTCGGGCAGCGCCTGCTGCGGCTGGCCTTCGTGCCGGTCATCGGCGGCCTGGCCTACGAGGCGATCAAGCTCTCGGGGCGCTTCCGCAACGCCTGGTTCGTGCGGCCCCTGATCTGGCCGGGCCTGATGCTGCAGAAGATCACCACCAGCCGCCCCGACGACTCCCAGCTCGAGGTGGGCCTGGCCGCCCTGCGGGCGGTGCTCGAACCCGAGCCCGAGGGCTTCCGGACGCGGACCTACGACGCGCCGGCGGCCGTGCCGGCGGAGGCCTGACGTGAAGGACATCATCGTCCGCCTGCGGGAGAAGTCGACGGCGTTGGAGCAGCAGCTCAGCGACGGCGACCTGGTCAAGGACCGCCAGAGGTTCCGCGACGTCTCGCGCGAGCACGCCCACCTGCGCGACGTGCTGGAGATCGCCGGGCGGTGGGAGGCGCTGGCGGAGACGCTCGCCGGCCACCGCGAGCTGCTGCACGGCGAGACCGATCCCGAGCTGCTGGCCCTGGTCCGCGAGGAGTTGCCCGGCTGCGAGCGCGACTTCGCGGCGGCCGAGGCGGAGCTGGAGCTGGCGCTGCTCCCCCGCGACCCCAACGACGACCGCGACGCCATCCTGGAGGTGCGAGCGGGCACGGGCGGCGACGAGGCGGCGCTGTTCGCCGAGGAGATCGCCCGCATGTACGTGCGCTTCGCCGAGCGCCGCCGCTGGCGGGTCGAGCTGCTCGAGACGACCCCCGGCACCGCCGGCGGCGTCAAGGAGATCAGCTACGCCGTGCGCGGCGAAGGCGTCTACGGGCTGCTGCGCTGGGAGAGCGGCGTGCACCGCGTCCAGCGCGTGCCCGCCACCGAGAGCCAGGGCCGCATCCACACCTCGGCCGTCACCGTCGCGGTGCTGCCCGAGGCCGAGGAGGTCGACGTCCAGATCGGCGAGAACGACCTGCGCATCGACGTCTACCGCGCCTCCGGCCCCGGCGGCCAGTCGGTCAACACCACCGACTCGGCCGTGCGCATCACCCACCTGCCGACGGGCCTGGTCGTCCAGTGCCAGGACGAGAAGTCGCAGCACAAGAACAAGTCCAAGGCCATGATGGTGCTGCGCTCGCGCCTGCTCGAGCAGGCCATCGCCGCGCAGGACAGCGCGCGCTCCGCGGAGCGGCGGACCCTGGTGGGTTCCGGCGACCGCAGCGCCAAGATCCGCACCTACAACTTCCCCCAGAGCCGGTTCACCGATCACCGGATCGGATTGACCGTGCACAGCCTCGAGGCCATCATGCAGGGGGACCTGGACGAGGTCATGCAGGCCATCCAGGACCACCGCCGCCAGGAAGCCCTCTCCGAGAGCCGCAGCGACGGAGCCTGACCGGGGCGACCCTCCAGCCGGGAGATCCGCGTGCCCGAAGCCCTCAAGAGCGTGCGCGAGCTCATCCAGGCGACCGCCGCCTTCTTCGAGAAGCGCGGCATCGATTCCGCGCGACTGAACGCCGAGCGCCTGCTGGGGCACGTGCTGGGGCTCGCGCGCATCGACCTCTACGTCAACCACGACCGGCCCCTGGCTCCCGGGGAGATCGACCGCTACCGCGAGCTGGTCCGGCAGCGCGCCGCGGGCGTGCCGCTGCAGACGCTGCTGGGGGAGACCGAGTTCTACGGGCGCGCCTTCCAGGTGGAGGCGGGGGTGTTCATCCCGCGACCCGAGACCGAGCGCCTGGTGGAGGCCGCCGTGCGGCTGCTGACCGGGGGCACGAGCAGCTGGCTGGCGCCCCTGGCGCTGGAGATCGGCTGCGGCACCGGCGTGGTGGGCTGCTCGCTGGCGGCGGAGATGCCGCGGCTGCGCGTCCACGCCTCGGAGATCGACCCGCGGGCGGCGGCCCTGGCCCGCGCCAACGCGCGCCGGCTGGGGGTGGCCGCGCGGGTCGAGGTGCACGAGGGGCCCTGGTGCGAGCCGTTCCCGCCCGCCCTGCGCGGGCAGGCCCACCTGCTGGTCAGCAACCCGCCGTACGTGCGCCGCGGCGACTTGGCCGGGCTGCCGCGCGAGGTGTCCGCACACGACCCGGTCGCGGCGCTGGACGGCGGTCCCGACGGGCTGGATGCCTACCGCGTGATCGCGAGCGAGGCGCCGGGCTGGCTGCTGCCGGGCGGGTGGATCGCGCTTGAAATCGGCGAGGATCAGGCGTTGGATGTGACCGGGCTGCTGAAGGATGCGGGGTTCTCGTCCCTGACAGTGAAGAAGGACTACTGCGACCGCGACCGGGTCGTGACCGGCCGGATGTAGCGGCGACGGAACCGGCCGCGGGCGCGACCCGCGACCCGCGACCCGCGACCTGAGACACGAGGAGCACAGCATGGACCGCTTCGTGATCGAGGGCCCCGTCCGCCTGTCGGGCGAGGTGCGCTGCAGCGGCGCGAAGAACGCCGTGCTGCCCCTGATGGCCGCCGCGCTGCTGACCCGCGGCGAGTCGGTCATCCGCAACGTGCCGGACCTGCGCGACGTGCGCACCTTCATGCGCCTGCTGACGATCCTGGGCGTGAAGTGCGACCTGACCGACGGCGTGCTGCGCCTGGACACCGCCGACGCCACCGGCATCGAAGCCCCCTACGACCTCGTCAAGACCATGCGCGCGAGCGTGTACGTGCTCGGGCCGCTGTGCGCGTTCCGCGGCGAGGCGCGCGTCTCGCTGCCCGGGGGCTGCGCCTGGGGGCCGCGCCCGGTCAACCTGCACCTGGAAGGCCTGCGCGCGCTGGGCGCCGAGACCGATCTCGAGGGCGGCTACATCAACGCCCGCGCGCCCCGCGGCCTGCGCGGCGGCAACTTCCGCTTCGAGCCCAGCAGCGTGGGCGCCACCTGCAACGTGCTGATGGCGGCGGTCCTGGCCGAGGGCGAGACGGTGCTGGCCAACTGCGCGGTGGAGCCCGAGGTCACGCAGCTCGTCGACGCCCTGATCGGGGCCGGCGCCCGCATCGAGGGCGGCGGCACCACCACCCTCACGGTCCACGGCGTCGCCGCGCTCGACCCGCTGCGCTGCCGCGTGATCCCGGACCGCATCGAGGCGGGCACCTTCCTGGCCGCGGCCGCGATGACCGGCGGCGAGATCGCGGTGCTGGACTGCCGGCCGGACCACCTGGGCGAGCCGATGGCGGTGCTGCGCAGCATGGGTTGCACGGTGGAGGAGACGGCGGACTCCGTGCGCGTCGCGGCGCCCGGGCGACCGCGCTCGGTGGAGATCGTGACGCGCCCGTTCCCCGGTTTCCCGACCGACATGCAGGCGCAGTTCATGGCGGTGCTGACGCGCGCCGACGGCACCAGCCACATCAGCGAGACGATCTACCCCGACCGCTACACGCACACCGCCGAGCTGCGGCGCCTGGGCGCGGACATCCGGCTCGACGGCGCGACGGCCACGATCTTCGGCGTGCCCGGCCTGTCCGGGGCGCCGGTGATGGCCACCGACCTGCGCGCCTCGGCGGCGCTGATCATGGCGGGTCTGGCCGCCGCCGGGACCACCACCGTGGACCGCATCTACCACATCGACCGCGGCTACGAGCGGATCGAGACGAAGTTCGCGGCGCTGGGCGGGAAGATCCGGCGGGAGGACGCGTGAGCGTCGAGCGCCGCTTCATCCTCGGCACCGCCGGCCACGTCGACCACGGCAAGTCGGCGCTGATCAAGGCGCTGACCGGCATCGAGACGGACCGCCTCAAGGAGGAGCAGGAGCGCGGCATCAGCATCG
>JAURXS010000540.1 GCA_030654305.1 bacterium
GCAGGTTGAGCGTGTCCAGCGTCCAGGCCGGCGGCTGCGCCACGACGATCAGCCCCTCGGGCTTCGCGCGGTAGGAGGCCTTCTCCAGCACGCGCGCGTTCACCTCGACGATCTCGATCCCCGAGCGGCGCAGGTCCTCCAACAGCTCCCCGCCGCCGTGCTCCGCCAGGACCTCGGGGCAGGCGTAGGCCTCGTCCAGGACGAGGCCCGCCTCGAGCGCGCGGCGGACCACGCGCAGCTCGTCCAGGAGGATGACGCCCTCGCGCTGCCGGTCGCGGCGGTCGCGCAGGCGGACCAGCCGCTTGATCCGCTCGTTGCCGGGGCTGGTGATGGGCTCAGTCACGTCGCATCCCTTCGAGGGTGTCGCGCACGGCCGCCGGCAGGGGCGCCACGCGCCGGGCCGCGTAGTCGAAGCCGACGAGCCCGGTCTCGGCCAGGGCGATCGGCGCGTCCGCGCGCGTCACGCGGTAGGCCAGGCGGAAGCCGGCGCGGCCGGTCTCGGCCACGCCCACCTCGATCCGCAGCGCGTCGCCGGCGAAGGCCTCGCCCTGGTAGACGATCACGGCGTCGCCCAGGATCAGGGCGACGCCGCCGCAGTCGGGCTCGCTCCAACCCCGCGCGGCGAGGAAGGCGACGCGGGCCTCGTGCAGGAGGGACAGCAGGCGGTCGTGGGCCAGGTGGCCGCCGTAGTTCAGATCGGTGACGCGCACGGTCAGCGCGCAGTCGAACGGGTAGCGGGGCAGCGGCGTCAGCTGGGCGCGGGGCACGGCGTCACTTCCGGTCAAGTGGTCAGGATGCCCGCGATGGCGGCGGTCATCAGGTTGGCGAACGTGCCGGCGAACATCGCCCGCAGGCCCAGCCGCGCCACGTCGCTGCGCCGCTCGGGGGCCAGGATGCCGTAGCCGCCGATCTGGATGGCGATGCTGGAGAAGTTGGCGAACCCGCACAGCGCGTAGGTGGCGATCACGACGCTGCGCGGCGACAGGGTGCCGTCGCGGATGGCCTGGTCCAGCTGGATGTAGCCCAGGAACTCGTTGACCGAGATCTTGGTGCCCAGCAGGTTGCCGAAGGTCGACGCCTCGCTCCAGGGCACGCCCAGCGTCCAAGCGAGGGGCGCGAACACCCAGCCGAAGATCTGCGACAGGGACAGCCCGGCCAGACCGAGCCCGGCGTCGACCATCGCGACCAGCGCCACGAAGGCCAGCAGCATGGCGCCGATGTTGGCCGCCAGCTTCAGGCCCACGCTCGCGCCGCCGGCGGCGGCGTCGATCAGGCCGGAGTACTCGCGCGGGATGTCCACCTTGATCCCGCCCTCGGTGTCGGACTGCTCGGTCTCCGGGAACATGATCTTGGCCATGACCAGGGCCGCGGGCGCCGACATGATGCTGGCGGCCAGCAGGTGCCCGGCGTCGATGCCCAGGCGCACGTACGCGGCCATCACGCCGCCGGCGATCGTCGCGAAGCCGGCCGTCATCACGGCCATCAGCTCGGAATTGGTCATGGTCTTGATGTAGGGGCGGATCACCACCGGCGCCTCGGTCTGGCCCACGAAGATGTCCGCGGCGACCGACAGGGTCTCCGAGCCGCTGGTGCGCATCGTGCGGCGCATGACCCAGGAGATGCCCGCGATCACGCGCTGCATCACGCCGAGGTGGTAGAGCACGGCCATCAGGCTGGCGAAGAAGATCACCGTCGGCAGCACGTGGATCGCGAAGATCATGCCCAGGGGAGCCAGCTCGCCCGTCGCGGAGTTGGTGAACTGGATGAAGCCGCCCTCGGCGCCCGGTTCGAGGTACTGCACCACGTCGGCGTTGCCCCGGAAGAGGTTGCCGAACAGGAACGAGGCGCCGGCGTCGGTGAAGCCCAGCACGCGGTTGATCGTCACCCGGGCGGCGTCGAAGATCGCGGTGCCCCAGGGGGTGCGCAGCAGGATCAGCGCGAAGCCGAACTGCAGGCCGACGCCCCAGATCACGGTGCGCCACCGCACCCGGCGGCGGTTGTTGCTGACGGCCAGGCCTAGCCCCATCAGCACGAAGATGCCCAGCAGCGAGATCAGGTTCGGCAGTCCCATGCGCGCCTCCGGATCGAAGTGGCTGGGAGTGTACGCCGGAACGCCCACTCGGCGTCCAGTCCGATTTGCGCGCGGGCCCGGCCCGGCCGCCGGTTGCCAGGCCTGCGGCGACCGGCTAGGGTCGCGGGATGACGGCCACGGAAGGGAGCGACCCCATGCAGACATCGTCCCGCCAGGACACGGACGCGCTGCCGCCGTCGCGGGTGAAGCTGCCCAGGACGGTGGTCGGCCTGGGGCTCGTCAGCCTGCTGACCGACACCTCGAGCGAGGCGATCTTCCCCCTGCTCCCGGCGTTCCTGGCCTCCCTCGGCGCCTCCAACGCCTACATCGGCCTGATCGAGGGCGCGGCCGAGTTCGTCGCCAACCTGCTGAAGTACCTGACGGGCCTGGTCGCGGACCGCCGCGCGCGCCTCAAACCGCTCATCCTGGTCGGCTATGGGATCTCGACCCTGGCGCGGCCGCTGGTCGCCTTCGCGCAGGTCCCGTGGCACGTGCTCGCGGTGCGGGTCGGCGACCGGGTGGGCAAGGGCGTGCGCACCAGCCCGCGCGACGCCCTGATCGCCGGCGCCACGGACCCGGCGCTGCGGGCGCGGGCCTACGGCTTCCACCGCGCCATGGACCACGCCGGCGCGGCCGCCGGGACGCTGCTCGGCGCGGGCCTGCTCTGGTACCTGGGC